>NZ_JYNS01000013.1 GCF_000934725.1 Methyloterricola oryzae | reverse complement strand
CACATTGCCGCAGGTGAGAAAGCGCAGCAGTTCCTTGCGCTCGTGCTGGGCCAGGTAGGCGTGAATATCGGTTTCGATCAAGTCGGATTGGTGGGACATGGTCAGAAATACCCTTCCTTCTTCTTTTCTTCCATCGAGCCGGTGGAGTCATGGTCGATGACGCGGCCCTGACGCTCCGAGGTTCGGGTCAGCAGCATCTCCTGAATGATCTCGGGCAGCGTCGCTGCCGATGACTCCACCGCGCCCGTCAAGGGATAGCAGCCCAGGGTGCGGAAGCGCACCAGACGCATCTGCGGCTTCTCGTCCGACCCCAGGGGCATGCGCTCGTCATCCACCATGATCAGCACGCCGTCGCGCTCGACCACCGGCCGCTCCTTGGCGAAATACAGGGGAACGATGGGAATGTCCTCCAGGTAGATGTACTGCCACACGTCCAACTCCGTCCAGTTGGAAAGCGGAAACACCCGGATGCTCTCCCCCGGATTGACCTTGCCGTTGTACACATTCCACAGTTCCGGTCGCTGGTTCTTGGGATCCCAGCGGTGATGGCGGTCGCGGAAGGAATAGACCCGCTCCTTGGCCCGCGACTTCTCCTCGTCGCGGCGCGCCCCGCCGAACGCGGCGTCGAAACGGTACTTGTCCAGGGCCTGCTTCAGCGACTCGGTCTTCATGATGTCCGTGTGCTTCTTGCTGCCGTGGGTGAACGGGCCGATACCCTGGCGCACGCCCTCCTCATTGATGTGCACGATCAGGTCCAGCCCCAGCTCCGCCGCGCGCTGATCGCGGAACTGGATCATCTCACGGAATTTCCAGGTGGTGTCCACGTGCATCAAGGGAAATGGCGGCTTGCTGGGGTAGAATGCTTTCATCGCCAGATGCAGCATGACCGCGGAATCCTTGCCGATGGAATAGAGCATCACCGGCCGTTCGAATTCCGCCGCGACTTCGCGGATGATGTGGATGCTCTCCGCTTCCAGTTGCTTGAGATGAGTGAGCTTGTGTTGGTTCATGAGTACCGATAGAGGATGACCGCAGGAATCGGGCTTGATTGCGCCGGGCGCGCGACTGTCTTGAAATTCGGACTAGTTTAACATACTGGTGCGCATGGCCCGAATCACCCGCGACGGGCGCGGGAAGCGGCTTGTCTTGGACTGTCCGGCTCATTTGGGGATAATTGACGCCATGGTCAATACTTTTTGCCGCAGACCCGGTATCGGAGCGGACCCGGCGCCGGCTGGACTGCCGAAGCTTGGGCCATTCATCCGGCAAACAAGCCGCTACAGCGGGTTTCGGGATAGCACGGCCTGCGCGGTGTCGAGTACACCGCAGGGTGTAGCCTTGCCATCGCCCACAACGGGATTTCACAAACCATGAAAAGGACGACATGAGCGCAATCTCCGACTTTTCAACGGAGAAATACTGCCCCAACTGCCTTGCCCGCCATCGCGATGCGGGCCCCTGCCCGGAGTGCGGCTATCCGGGCGAAACGGGACGACCGTCCTACGCCCTCCCCCTCAACACCTTGCTGCAGGGGCGCTATATCACGGGCCGTCTGCTGCGCAGCGCCTCCAACGAATTCAACCTGGCATACCGGGCCCGCGACATGCGCTCGGACGTCCCCATGGTGGTGCGCGAATATTTTCCCCGCGACCTGGCCAGGCGCCTGGAAGGCACGCCCATTGCCGGCCCGAGTTCCATGCGCGAGGCTCCCTCCTACTCCTTTGGCCTGAAATCCTTCATCGGTGAAGCGCGCGAACTGCGCGGCCTGTTCGACCCCCACGTCATCCCCATCCGGCACATATTCGAGGAAAACGGAACGGCCTATGTGGTCGAGGACTTCTGCGAATCCCAGAGCTTGGCACAATTGCTGGAAACCACCTTGTCGCGCCTGTCGGAAGACGATGCCCTGGCACTGATACTGCCGCTCCTGGACACATTGGAGGCGGCACATCACAAGCAGCTTCCGCACCTGGATCTGCGGCCCCAAAAAGTCCTCATCAGGAATGCCACCGAACCCGTGCTTATTGGCTTTTCGGGAGCCCGAATCGCGCTCGCCGAACGCACCTTGTCCCTGCAGACCCTGCCCAGTTCCCCCTGCACGCCCATCGAGCGCTACCTGTCCACCCGCGAGATGGGGGCCTGGACCGACATTTACGGCCTGGCAGCGATTCTGTATCGGCTGCTCAGCGGACGAGACGTGCAGGACGCGGCAGAACGCTGCGAATTGGACCGACTCATTCCCCTCGCCGAACTCAAGCCGGACAGTTCGCCCGCGGTTGCTGCGGCCCTGGATTTCGGCCTGAAGGTGAGCCGCAAAGACCGGCCGAAATCCCTGGCCGATTTCCGCCGCGCCCTGTTGCCCGCCTCCAACGAACTTGGCACATCGGAGACTCATGCCGTCTCGGCCCATTCCGGCGTGGTGCGCGCAGCCAGACGGATGATCAGCCGGACGGCGACGCTGGGTTTTGCCCTAGGCGCCGTGGTTTACCTGACTATTCTGTTCTACGTCGGTTTCACCAGCCTGATCAGCGGCCGGCACGCACCGCCGCCTGACGACACAAACAGCGCCCAAGATGTCCCGGCGACGCCCGTTCCGCCCCGATACAGCCCGGCACGGCCAAACGAATCCACCGCCGTCGCCGTGACGGAGAGTAAGGCTCCGCACGGTGATGGTCGAGAGTCTTTCGCCGATCTGCTGGAACGTGCCCAGACCGGTACCGCCGACGACTGGCTGCACCTGGCCAAAGCCTATGAAGACGGCAAAGGCACCGCCAGAAGCGTCAAGCGGGCCGTCAAATGGTATCGCATGGCCGCCGAGGCAGGCTTGCCGGAAGCGCAGGCTGGCCTGGCCCGCATCTACGTGACGGGTCGGGACGGCCAGCGCAACCGTCAGGAAGGCGTACGCTGGTACCGGGAATCTGCCGGGCGCGGTTATCCCGAAGCACAGTTTGCCCTCGGCATGCTTTACGAATTGGGAGTGGCGGTTTCCCCGGATATGCAAGAAGCGGTCAACTGGTACCGGACCGCAGCGGAGAATGGCCATGCCATGGCCCAGAACCGGCTTGGCAAGCTCTATGACGAAGGCCAGGGTGTTCCGGTCGACGACCAGCAAGCCGCGGCTTGGTACCTCAGAGCGGCCGAGCAAGGCAACAGCGATGCCCAATTCAATCTCGCACTGATGTACGAGAATGGCGAAGGCGTGCAGGCCGACCGCGATGAAGCCCTGCGCTGGCTCAAGCAGTCGGCCGCATCGGGCAATGCCAGTGCCCGACAATTATTGAAGAAGTGGCAAACCCGCAACTGAACCACCGCCACGGCCCGCCATTCGATCCACTGGCCCGGAACTTGCCTTGTTTGTCTTCGGAATTTTCTCATTACCGAAGCAAATTGGAGGTATGACGTGGCACGTTCCAGGAACCTGTTGCACACAAGCTTGACCCTACTGATTGCGTCGAATGCGGGCTTTTGCGGTTTTGCCTCAGCCCACACCGACGTGACCGACAACATCACGGAGGGGCGCTCCGGCTTTAACAGCCTGGCGATCGAACATGGCTGCTCGAACCCGGCCACCGGAAGGAATCTTCCGGTGATTGCCCAGAGCGTGGTATTCCCTGGATCGAGCCCCCGGGTGACCCGTTCCGACGGTTCCACGAGCCCCGGCCTTTCCGCGGAAATCGTTGCCGGCAGCGGATTGGCCGGACTCGCCACGCCGGTGCAAGACAAGAGCATCTTTCGCAAGCAGCGGGCGATCAAGGATGCGAACTCGAATACCATCGGCTTTTCCGGAACCGGTGGCTCCCTGGCGGCCGACCTGATGGGTCAAGTGCCCTTCCACCTCACTGCGGTCCGCTTTCAATCCACCTCCTGCGCAAAAACCTTGACCGTGCAGATCGCGGTGGCCGACATCTGCACCCGCGTCTTTCCGCCCAAGGCCGGAACGGCCAACCTGTGGATACCCGCCACCACCAGAAAGTTCAAAGGCACGGGGGTCGAAGGCTTCGGCGCGCCCGCGGTACTGACCGTCAACCGCGATCTGGACAGCAACCCACTGCCCGTGCACTGCGGCGGGGGTTACGATGTGACGGTGGCGCCGACGGAGGATGAGGTAGACAACTACCTGCCCATCAGGGGCTATTGGGGCCGATAAGTCAAAGGCTCGGGAAGATCACACGCAATGGCCCTCCGGCCCGTGCGTGATATCACACAGTCGCGAGTCAATTGCCCTACCCGGCGTCCACGCCAGCCGTCACTAAAACCCCTCGAGGACCTGTTTTGCTGTCATGCAAAACCTGGTACGCACATTGCTTATCAACTCCCGTGTGAAATCCCCGCAAGCACTAGGATTTTGGCCTAGTCAACCGGACTGAGCGACAGGGTAGGCTTTACGGCGGGGATAGACGCAGGACAGAGACTCACGCCCCCATGGGGCGTTTTCTCTCCCCTTTAACCATAGCTTTAGCAGGGTTAATGTCCCGCAACCGGCGTGCTCGCTTAAGAGCTGCCCACCGGAAGCGCCTTATCGTACGCGACTTGGGAAGATACGGATCATGACGAACCGGTGTCCGATACCTGCTTTTCTTCCAACTGGCAAGTGAGCACTATGAACAAGAAAGACGTATTCCGCTCCCTGGCCCTGGCCGCCCTCGTGGCGGGCGGGCCGGCAGTCTACTCGCTGCTGGGACAGGATTCCCCCAGAGCCCTGGTGCTAGGGCACGGCGAAATCGGCGAACTGCGCTCCAGCTACCAGCGCTGGACCGCCGACTACGAAAGCCACGGCGGCAAGCCCGAGGTCCTGCGGCTTGGTTTGTCCTATTCCAAGACCCTGTCCGCGAGCCCGAGCAAGGCCACGGGCCTGGCCGAGATCAATCTGGTGGACGGCGCTGTGAACATCCGCCTGAGCAACGCCGAACCCGGACGCCTGGACGCGTGGCTGGTGGACAACCGCCCGCACGCGAACGCTTCCCTCAAACCCGAAGCCGGTGATGCGATGTTGAAATTGGGCAGCTTCGAGATCCGGGACGGCAAGGGCGAATTCCACGCACAGTTGAACCGGGACCAGATGCAGGGCTTCACCCTGGACATGGTGGCCATCACACCGGCTGACCTCTCACCGGCGGAAGGGCTGCTTCTGACCGGTGCGCCCGGCCTGATGCAGCAACTCTATTACAGCGACAAGCTGTGGGCCATGGCCGGGGTCGGCGGCATCGAGCCGGCACAGAAACCACAAGCAGCGCCTTTCGACTTCATCCTACCCAAGCTGGCCCACGCGGCTGGCCCCAAAGACCGGGGTCAGCAGTCGCTGGACAATCTGCTCGGCGCCGAAATCGCCAGGGGCCGCGACATCTTCCTCAACGAAACCTTCGACGGCAATGGCCGAACCTGCGCCACCTGCCATCGGCTGGACAACAATCACACCATCGACCCGGCCTACATCGCCAAGCTGCCTGCGGACGATCCCTTGTTCATCGCGGAAACCAACCCGGATCTGGCTGAACTGGAAAAGCCGGCCCTGCTGCGCCAATTCGGCCTGGTCCTGGCCAACGTCGACGGCTTCGACAAGCCCGGCGTCATGCGCAGCGTCCCGCACACCCTGGCCCTCGCCACCTCCATCGACATCGAGACGCCCTGCAACAAGGGCGAATTCCAGCAGGACACCCTATTCACCAGCGCGCTGGGCTGGGCCGGCGACGGCTCGCCGGCCAATGGCATCGCGGTGGACTGCAAGGACCCGAACCAGGTGATACCCCACCCCAATGGCTCACTGCGCGATTTTGCCATCGGGGCCGTCAAGCAGCATATGCCCAAGACCCTTAACCGGGTGGAAGGGGCCGACTTCCGCTTGCCCACCGACGAGGAACTGGTGGCCATGGAGGCCTACATGCTGTCCCTGGGCCGCAGCAAGGACTACGAACTGGCCAAGCTGGAGTTCAAATCGCCGGTGGTACAGCGTGGCATGAAGCTGTTCGACACCAAGGAAAACTTCTGCCGAGACGCCAACGGCAATAAGCTCAACCAGAGCGGAGGCGCCTGTCCAGGCGGGACTACCCTGGTGCTGGGGGAAACCGCCAACTGCAACGGCTGCCACTCGAACGCCGGCGCACGCAGCTCCACCACCCACGCCAACCCGACCCGCAACACCGGCATCGAGAGCATGCGTGACCAGCTTGCCACCCTGGTGGATCCCAGTGCCCAGATCGACGGTGGCTTCGGCACGGACCCGCATGACCTCTGCGGACCATTCGAAAAAACCGACCCGCTGGGTGATCATCCCTGCTTCGGCGACAAGCGCTTCAACACGCCAACCCTAGTGGAAGCGGCGGACACCGGGCCTTACTTCCACAACCACAGCGTGAACAGCCTGGAAGAGGCGATTGCCTTCTACAACACGGACGCCTTCAATGACTCGCCGGGCGCCCTGACCTCATCCAGGAACAATCGCAAGGTGAAGCTGGATTCCTCGCAGGTGGTGGCGGTCGCCCTGTTCCTGCGCTCCCTCAACGCCATCGAGAACATTCGCCAATCCAACGAACTGGCTACGCAGGCCATGCAGTTGCGCGGCGCTGACGCCGAGGAGATCACACATCTGGCTGCCAAGGAGACCCAGGACGCGATCCAGGTGCTGAAGGGCGGCACCGTCCTGCCCTATCCGGACGCCGTTGCCAAACTGGAGGAAGCCCTCAAGCTGGAGAAGAAGGCCGAGAACGACTTCTCCGCCCTGCGGAACAGCCGGCTCAAGAAAGCCATCGAACTCAAGCGCCAGGCGCGTGACATGATGGTCAGCTGCAATCCCGGCACGCCCAGCGCCTCCACCACCCTGCCCGAGCAGGTATACACCTGCGATGAGCTGATCTGAGTTCCCGGCCCCGGCCCGCCGGGGCCGAACGCCGCAGGCCCGCGCGCTCCCATGCCAGGCATGGGAGCCTTTCTCCTTTCCAGCACTACCACGTAGCCTCCGAATACGGGCAACCCCGGCCAACTCGGATCCCCCTCACTCTTCAGCCCGCCTCGGACTTCACGCAAGCACCTCCCGGCTCCGCCTTATACGTCATCGCCTTACTGCGTTATTTCCCGCACTCTTTGTGATATGCCGCACTGCAGGCATCACTGCGAACTTTTCATATCACGTCAAACCCCTGCCAACTAAGGGTTTTCAATAGCTGGCACCGCAATTGCTTTATCAGTCGTCGCTAACGTGTCCGGCTTCGTGCAGGACGAAACGGCACCGTATCTCCTACAAGAATTCGAGAGGACCTGCATGAACCAGCTGAAGACAGGCAAGGCAAAGCTATTGGGCGCCCTGGCGGCCATGGTGACACCGCTTGCACTAAGCCTTGCCCCGGTGCACGAGGCAGGCGCCCATGGCGCCCTGAAGTTTCCGCCTTCCCTGCAGGACGTCAGGCCTGCGCCTGTCCCCGGAATCAACAAGATCATCAAGGACAAAAAGGCCGCACTCGTCCTTGGCAAGGCCTTGTTCTGGGACATGAACGTGGGCAGCGACGACATGTCCTGCGGTAGTTGCCATTTCCACGCCGGCGCCGACAACCGCACCAAGAACTCACTCAACCACGGCGGCAAGCGCGACGTCACCGACGCGGAGGGCAACGAACTTTATCCCTCGCTGGCCCCGGGCCACAAAGGCACCGCATCGGGCGGTGCGGGTGGCTCCAACTACGCGGTCAAGTCAGCGGATTTTCCCTTCGTCCAGTTCGCGAATCCCAAGAACAACGGGTCGGCGAAGACCGCTGAGAGCGATAACGTGATGTCGTCCTCAGGCACCTACGCCGGCGAATTCAAAGGTGTCAGCAAGACCGGGCCAAGCACGGATGACTGCGACCGCGCCGGCCACGACGGCATCTACCATGTCGGCGACCTGCGTGCCCGCCAGGTGGAGCCGCGCAACACCCCGACCGTCTTCAATTCAGTACTCAACTACCGCTTGTTCTGGGACGGCCGCGCCAACAACACCTTCAACGGCGTCAACGAATTCGGCCTGCGCGACAGCGAGGCCGGCGTCTGGGTGAACACTGGCGGCAAGGTCAAGAAGCAGAAGCTGGCCCTGAGCCACGCCCATGTCGCGTCACTCTCGGTGGGGCCACCCCTGAACAACCAGGAGATGTCCTGCAATAACCGGAAGTTCCCGGACGTCGGTCGCAAACTCCTCAGCCGCCGCGCCCTGGAACGCCAGGAAGTGCATGCGGAGGACAGCGTACTTGCCAACTACCGAGCTGGCGACGGCATCGGCCTGAAGCAGACCTATGCACAACTGGTGAAGAAAGCCTTCAACGCCAAGTACTGGTCAGCCAAGGCCCCCAAGGGCGGCAAGGCGCCCTTCGGCAAGCCCGGGTACTCCGACGAGGCCTACACCCAGATGGAGGCCAACTTCTCCCTGTTCTTTGGCTTGGCCATGCAGGAATACTTCAATACCCTCATCGCCGACCAGGCGCCCATCGATTCCAAGCGGGTGCAGCGCTGTTACGACGGCCACGACGTCACGCCCGCAGAGACCTGCGCCAATCCGGAAAACCTGGCCGAGATCCCGGAGGCCCTGACCCCCGCCCAGGTGCGCGGCATGCAGCACTTCATCAACGCGCACTGCGTGCTGTGTCACAGCGGCGCCCTTTTCAGTGCCGCGGCCAGCCCCGAGAACCTGACGGTCACCCGCAGCAAGAAAGGCAAAGTCAAACTTCAGGCACCGGATGCCGACTCGGTCAACACCGTGTTGCGCACCACCGATCTGACCGGCCGTCCGCGCCTTCAAGACGTGGGCTTCATGAACACCGGCGTGGCCCATTGGTCGTTCGATCAGGGCGTAGGCCGCCCAAGCGCCCTGCATCCGGAACTGAACCAGCCCCTGTCCTTCGCGCGGCAATACCTGTCCCAACTCATCGGCGACAGCGCGGGCGTGCTTGATCCTCTCAAGGTTAAGGCCTGCCAGTTGGGTGCCGCCTTCACCGGAGGCCGTTCCGACCCACTGGTGTTCCCCAGAGAGCAGTTGCAGGCAGACCCCGCAGGCAGCGCTGGCTGCGTCGTCACCGACTACAACACCGGACAGGTGACCGACAAGACGTCGCTGGCCTTCGTCCCCACCCAGGAAGCAGCCCAGGCGGAATGGAACAAGACCCTGAATGGGCAGCCCAGCCTGCTCAAGGTGGGCGTGTCCGCCGCCTTCAAGATCCCCTCCCTGCGTAACGTGGAGCTGACGGCGCCCTACTTCCACAACGGGTCGGCGCTGACCCTCCCCCAGGTGCTGGACTTCTATATCCGCACGGGCAATTACACCAACCCGGACCGCGCCGCGGGCGAAATGCCCACCCTGGCGGAAATCCTGGGCGAAGCCCCCAACGTCACCGAGGATCTGCTCGAGTTCCTCAAGAGCTTGACCGACGAGCGTGTGCGCAATGAAGCAGCGCCCTTCGATCATCCGGCGCTAAAAGTGCCCCACGGCCACAAGGGTGACGAGGCCATCGCTTTGGACGAAGACGGCGACGGCATGGCGGACGATGAAATCCTGAGCGTTCCCGCCATCGGCAGGAACGGCCGGACCGCTGAAGGCCTGGAGCCCATCAAGCCCCTGCAGCAGACCATCGAGGGCAGCGACGGAACCCTCTGATGTCCGGCGCTCACCCCACCACTAACCCTCCCCCGCCGTGGGAGGGAATAGGACTGGGAGCCGGCGCAACGCGAAGCCTAAGCAACTCTGCCCCTCCTAGGGAAAGCAGAGGGCGGAAGGCCCCAAATTTCACCCCGGATCAACGGACCTCAGGCCAGACCGGGTAGCAACAAGAGACCAGGCAGGAGCATATCCATGACCAAAAGATCCTCAAACACCATCCTTGCAGCCGCCATCATCGCGACGCTGCCCTCCCTGGCCGCTGCCCACGACGGCCCTCATGGCGGCGTTACCGCGGCAGGGCTGAATTATCAGGAAGTCTATCGAGAGCGGGTGAAAGGCGGCGCTGAAGTTGCCACCAATAACACCACCCTCGATGGCAACATGAAATTCGCCGCCTGCCCCGCCGGGGTTGCCTGCGGCATCAGCGAACTCAATGCCTCCACGCCCTGGTCGGTCTACGCCAACGGCGCACTGCTGGCTCAGGGAACCCTGGGCGACGACCCCAATGCCAAGTTCAGCCCCAAGAAGGGCAAGGCCAATATCAACCTGAGCGCCGGCAAGCTCAGGGTCACCTGGGACAAGAAATTCATCAAGTTCAACCTGAAGTGGAGCGGTGATGCCCTGCTGGCCAAGAGTTACATCGACACGGCCCAGGCCAAGCTAACCGTGCCGGGAGGCGCGCAGTTCGACGTCCAGGTGGGCGAGACGCGCGCCCTGTTCGACACCCCCGCCAAGGGCAGTGCCAAGGTGAAGAAGAAAGGCGCCATGCTGCTCTCCGAGATCGTACTGTCCGGCAAGGCCAAATCCGCCGGCGACCCCTCCGCCGTGGACCGCGACGGCGACGGCTACACCAACGACGTGGAAGCCTCGCTGGACGCCACCTGCGATTACGACGCCACCCGCAACACCGGCGTCGAAGAGAAGCGCCTGGATGGCATCGACTCCGACTGCGACGGGCGCGATTCGGACTTGCCAGAGGCCCTAGATACCTACCAGGGCAATACTACCGCCTTCTCCAGCCCCACCGTACCCTTCAACGAGGGACAAGGACCGCGCGACTACACCGGCTGGAACAAGACCTTCGAGTACCCGGCCGTGGGCAAGGTATCTTTCTACGACCCCACCACCGGCAATAGCTACAACGACTACACCGCGGTTCCTGCCTCGGACGGCCAGGGCATCTGGCGCGCCTGGACCCATACCGGCAAATGGGGCTATTTCTACGGCAAGGCCGGCGAAGTGATCAAGATCAAGGCGGAAAAAGGCTCGGCGGTCACGGCTCCCGGCAGCCACCCGGCCTTCATCGTCTTCTGGCGCCCCGAGGGAGCCCCCCTGAACTGGGAAGGCACCCAGGACATTGCCGTCGGAGGCAAGCTTGGAGCAGCAGTGGACATCGTGCCGGCTCACAATGTACCGCAGAAGGCCGACTGGACCATCACCGGCCTGCCGGAAAAAGCCGACCACGTCATGCCCGAAGGCATCGACACCACGCTCTATCCCTCGCCCAGTAATAGCTACACCCTGTACCACGTGGCTGCCGCCTGGGACAACGACCTCTACGTGCCCACCAACAAGTTCGTGATGCACCCCACCGCCCTTAACGACATCGCCGTCAGCGATGGCGTACCCGGCAAGGTGGAAAGGTTCATCACCCTGCCCAAGGACGGCTATTACCTGATGCAGATCACCAATGTGCTGGAGGCCGAGGACTGGGCCGTGTGTGAGTCTGGGGACACCCGTGATATCTGCAAGAACGCCAGTTCCTCCAGCACAACCCCCGGCGCAGGTCACGGCGGCGGCAGCAAGACCGGCCTGGGCGTAAAGAACGAGCTCAACCCGACCACGGCGGACCGAACCAGCGTTAACAACATCGATGTGACCATTTCTCCCGGTGCGGAGGCGAGCCTGGCCATCGATCCGGGGCCACAGGGCTTGGGCGGCAAGGGCATCCACTACCATTACATTCTCAATGGTTTCGCGGCCGGACAGTCAACGACTGTTTATGGCCACGACAACAAGTTTCCCGACGCCATGTCCCCTGGCAACTATATCTGGGGAGTGGGCGCCCTCAGCTGGTGCCAGGCGGGAGCCTGCGCCACCGGCAGCGGCGAGAGCCTGGGCTGGAACCACACCGGCGTTCACGTCGGCTTTGAACTGACGGAAGCCGCCAAAGTAAACATCGAGTTGTCCAACGCCACGCCGACGACCGCCAGCGCCTCCTGGGCGGCAGGGCCCATCCCCATGGGCAACGACCTTAAGCCGGGCTTCAGCCTCTACAGCGGCAAGGGCACCACCGGCATCAACGACTCCAACCACACCTTCCAGAACCAGGTGAACATCAGCTGGACCAACACCACCGCCATCGTCGACTGGAAGGATGCCGGCGACGCCAACACGGTGTCCGGCACTTACGACCTGCAGCCCGGCTTTTACACCCTCTACATCGGCGGCAACTACAAGAACGTCCTCAACAACGACACCACCCTGGCGGGCTCCACCGACCGCAGCCTGACGCGAGCGCCCAAGGACCCGGCCAATCCGGGACCCTGCGAAGGAACCCACCTGGCTGGCTGCGGCGGCACGGAAAAGGATTTCAAGCTGACCATTTCCGCATCTAAACCCTGAAGGTCGTGACAAGCAACACCCCGCGGCCCAACGCCGCGGGGCTGTCTGCGTCCAAGCCCAAGAAAACCCCATGTGCGCAATCATGAATACCGTAAGAACTCACCCAGTCGCCGGCCTGATCGCCCTGGCTGCAGCCACTCCGGCCTTGGCCACCAATCTGAACGACATCAACGCCCTTTCCGGTTACCACCACTTGTCCAATGTCAATGGTGTGGGCGCCACCGCTAACTCCATCGGCTTCAACAAGCAGCGCATTGGCCTGAACCCGGCGACGACCGGGACCAACGTCGGCAATGGCACGCAGTACCACCACATCTTCACCAACGTGGACAAGGCACCCGGCGGCACCACCGGCACCATCACCGCCTCGGAATACGCCATGATGGACCCCATGATGCCGGGCGCGCTCCACCTGGACCCGAATACCGGCGAAGCGACCGGCTTCCTGTACGACGCGAGTGCTTACGGCGTCGGGCAGCTCAGCTGGTGCCAGCAGGGCGAATGTGCGGGAGGCGCGGGCACAAGCACGGGGTGGAACCACACATCCAACCACATTCTGTTCTCGGTGTCGCAGGAGAGCAGCGTCACCATCACCCTGTCCAACGGGCCGGTGGTAACCGGAAAGCACGGCCCCAACGAGCCCAATGGTGTCCTCGGCGGGGATTTGAAGCCTGCTTTCACCATTTACACGGGTGTTTCGACGACGGGTGTGAATGACAGCAACCACACCTTCAACAACCAGCAGAATCCCTGGACCAATGTCACGTACCTGGACCACGACGCCAATGACGGCAATGCCAGCAGCATCACCTGGAACAGCGTCAGCGATGGCCCCGGCCCCCTCGTGCCCGGCTACTACAGCCTTTGGATCGGCGGCAACTACGCCAACGTCGCCAACGCCGACGGCAGCCATGGCAAGAACTACCGCCTGACCATCACCGCCTCGTCGCCGTCGGCGGCGCCGGTGGCAAATGCCGGTGCGGATCAGTCCGTGCGTCAGGGAGCGCAAGTCACCTTGGACGGCTCCGCCAGCTTCAATCCCGATGGCAAAGCCTTGTCCTACCAATGGACCCAGATCAGTGGTTCGCCTTCCGTCAGCCTGAGCAGCGCCACGGGGGTCAAGCCGACCTTCAACGCGCCTAACGTAAGCTCCAGCACGGTGCTTACCTTCCGGCTGGTGGTCAGGGACACCGCCGACAACCAGACCAGCGATCCCGCCGTCGTCAACATCACGGTGGGCCCAAACCAGGCGCCGGTGGCTGACGCCGGCAGCGCAGGCAATATCCGGGCAGGCGCCACCCGCACCCTCGACGGCAGCGGCAGCTACGATCCCGATGACGACAGTCTCACCTTCCTCTGGACCCAGGTTTCCGGTCCTTCCGTGACGCTCAGTGACGCGACGGCCGGCAAACCCAGCTTCGTCGCGCCCAGCGATGCACTTGGGCAGTCCCTGGTCTTCTCGCTCCGGGTTTCCGACGGCAGCCTGCAAAGCAGTAATTCCGCCACCGTCAGCACGACCGTAGTCGAAAACGCCGCGCCCGTGCTGGCCGCTTCGGCAAGCCCAGCGGTGACCGAGGGCAGCAACGTGACGCTGACCGTTGCAGGCAGCGATCCCGATGGCGATGTCCTCAGCTATCAGTGGCAGCAAACTAGCGGCACGCCGGTCGACCTGAGGGGCGCCGACAGCGCTTCGGCCAGCTTTACCGCCCCTCACGTCGGTCCCGGCGGCGAGTCGCTGGCGTTCACCGTCACGGTGACTGACAACTATGCGCCCAACCCCGCCACTACAAAAGCCGACGCGTCCATCACCGTCACCGACGATGCTTCTCGGCTTGACTGTTCGCAGGCTGCCCCCAGCCGCACGTCTCTTTGGCCACCCAAGAAGGGCCTGGTCAAGGTGGATGTAACAGGGGTGACGGGACCTGATCCCTATGCCCTGACCATCACCGGGATTAACCAGGACGAACCGGTCAAGGACAAGGTGGCGAAAGACAAGACCGGACCCGACGCGAAGATACTAAAGCAGCGCAAGACCAAGAAGAACGCCTTCCCGCAGGACAAAGCCCTTGTGCGGGCAGAGCGCCAGAACGAAGGCGATGGACGCGTCTATGCGATCGCGTTCTCGGCCAACGATGGAAGCCAGACCTGCACAGGTTCGGTCGCCGTCGGGGTTCCCATCACAGCAAGCGGCACCGCGACCGCGGGCGCGTCGAGTTACAACTCCACGAAGAAGAAATAGCGGCCTGATTGGCGCCGGTAACCGGGCAACCTTGCTGCGGAAGCCGGCGCCACTTTGATTTCAAGCCCCGATTTGCCACACCCGCCGCGAGGCGGGGCCGGAAAGCTACGGTCTTGGCTTGCACAAGATGGCGGGCTGCCTCCCCTGAAAGGCGGGAGTGAGGAAGCATCCGATTCCTCAGCCATTCACCCTGACGTCATAACCATCTCAACTTTAAGGAAGTAAACATGGCCAACCATAAGCTACTTCTGGGTTTCGGCGCCTTGTCGGTGACTGCGGTCATTGATGCTTCGGCGACGACTCTCAACGACATCGACGCCATTACCGGTTACCAGCACCTATCCAATGTTAACGGTATCGGCGCGACGGAAAATGCCATAAATTTCAACAAACAGCGCGTCGGACTGAACCCGGCGACGACCGGTACCAACGTGGGCAATGGCGTCCAGTACCACCATATCTTCAAGAATGTGGACAAGGCACCCGGCGGCACCACCGGCACCATCACCGCCTCCGACTACCCCATGATGGACGCCATGATGCCCGGCGCGCTCCATCTCGACCCGAATACCGGCGAAGCGACCGGGTTTTCTTACGACCAATCGTCGTACGGCGTTGGCCAGCTCAGTTGGTGCCAGGCCGGCACCTGCGCCGGTGGCAGCGGAACCAGTATCGGCTGGAATCACACGGCCAATCACATCCTGTTCTCGGTTTCGCAGGCCAGCAATGTCACCATTACCTTGGCCAATGGCCCCGCGGTGACCGGCAAACATGGCCCGAACGAATCCACGGGCTTACTGGGCGGTGACCTGAAGCCCGCCTTCACCCTCTACAGCGGCGCCTCCACGACTGGGGTGAATGACGGTAACCATACCTTCAACAACACGCAGAATCCCTGGACCAACGTCACCTACCTGGACCACGAACCCAATACGGCCAACGCAGCCAGCATTACGTGGAACAGCGTCAACAATGGGCCTGGAGTCCTCGCGCCCGGTTACTACAGTTTGTGGATTGGCGGTAACTATTCGAATGTCGCCAATTCCGACGGCTCTCATGGCAAGAACTATCGCCTGAGCATCAGCGCGGCGCCGCCCCCAACCCCCACCCCGGCCCCCGCAACGCCAACACCTGCGCCGGCCACGCCTACTCCGGCACCGACGCCTGCGCCAGCCACACCCACCCCGGCGCCCGCAACACCGACGCCTGCGCCGGCCACGCCCACTCCGACACCAGCAACGCCGACGCCTGCGCCAGCCACGCCTACCCCGGCCCCATCGGCAACTCCGGCTCCGAGCACAAGCCCGAGCCCATCGCCTTCGGCCTCGCCAAGCCCGTCACCGTCCGCTTCTCCGGCACCGTCAGCAAGCCCGAGTCCGTCGCCTTCGGCTTCGCCCACGCCCGAACCTTCGGCATCACCAACCCCGACTCCGGGTCCCACCGATTCACCCACCTTGGAAGTTACGGGCAGCGGCGATGGCGATTCCAATGTTGGCGAGTCAATCAGCCTGCTGGTCAAGAGCACGGACCCGCAAGGTCAGACCGTCGATGTCAGCGCCACCCTGGACAACGAAGCGGTAGCCGAATTGGCCGGCGATCTGACCGATACCGTGAGCAGCGCCTTGTCTGACTCGGGTGAGGAGAGTTCGCTAAACACGCTGCTGGCCACTGCTGCCGCGACGACGCCAAGCCTTTCGACATCAGGGGACAGCAGCCAGTGCAAGATCGGCCATGCGGTACCGGTGCTGGTGATCGACGCCCAGGGCAATGCCCTGTTCAAATGGACGCCGACCGCAGACGATGCGGGTCCGCACACCCTGGTATTCAAAGCAACCGACACGGACGGCTTTAGCACCGAGGAAACGGTCACCCTCAACGTCAAGGCACTGCCGCAGGAGAACCGCGCTCCGCAGTTTGACTGGACCGCTGGCTGGTACGCTGCGAATCCTGGCAAGCAGTTGAAGATCCGCCTGCAGGCTCAGGACCCGGATGGCGACAAGGTGCGCTTCTTCATCAACAAAGGACCCGAAGGTGCCCAGATCAAAAACACCTTCTTCAACAAGAAGACCGGAAAGTGGGAAGCCACCTGGGTCTACACGCCGGACCGCGCTGAAGCAGGCAACACCTACAAGGTGTACTTCACCGCCACCGACGACAAGCCGGGCGAGTCCAAGCAGACCACCCGCTGGACCTTCGTACACGTCAACGAGCCCAAGCGCGAGCGCGACGATGACCACCACCACGACAAGGGCAAAAAAGACAAGGACTAATCCCTTCCCACCTGCGTTAACTTCGTGACTCTGAACAACCCGGGACCGGCGACGGTTCCGGGATTTTTTTGCCCATTTCCGGGGGCCCCAGGCTCCGCGTGGGAGCCCATCCCCGTACGCTCTGCATCAACCCCAGGCGCAGAGCGCCAAAGCAGCGTTCCCACGCAGAGCATGGGAACGAGAGAATGCGAAACGCCAAGCCACTTTTCCCATTCAGAGCGCGGCCACGAGAACCAACCCTGCCCTGGCTCCCATGCTCCGCGTCGGAGCCCATCCCCGGACGCTCCGCGTCCACCCCCGGCGCAGAGCGCCAAAGCAGCGTTCCCACGCAGAGCGTGGGAACGAGAGAACACGCTTTCCTTTGGCGGTGGATACCGCCTGAAAGAACCCCACAGAATCAACGCCCACCAAGCAAGCGCTCAGCTCGTATGGCATAAGCCGAGTCACCTGGGTCATTTCCCGCACTTTATCCGCGTAAAAGCAATTTAATTCACTATATATCAATCACATATTATTGGCACACAACGTGCTGAGTCAGTGTGTCTCTTATTAGACGCTGGAACAGGGACGACCGCCGGGCAATAGCCTCGGCAAACCAATTCCGGCTTGATTTTTCGGCCCTCACGGACGGGGGCCGGGCAGGGACGCCAGCCCAATTTCGCCACACCCGCTGCGAGGCGGGGCCGGAAAGCTACGATCTTGAGGGACTCAAGATGGCTGAGCTGCCTCCCATGAACGGCGGGAGCGGGGACGCGGAACGTTCCCCGGCCGTTCATCCAGCAACGCATAATTCAACTAGCGAACGGAGATACGTGATGAAAAAAACTTCTATTGCGCTGGCTGTGGGCGGCGCGGCCCTGGTGGCCGGCATCAATGCACAGGCGGCCACGATCGTCGACTACGGCGGCAACCTCAACACCGTCAATGCCCTCACCGGCTACAACCACCTGGTCAATGTCAACGGCGTCGGCGCCACGGACAACGCGATCAACTTCAACAAGCAGCGCGTGGGACTGAATACCGCCACCAGCGGCACCCAGGTCGGCAACGGTGTGCAGTACCATCACATCTTCACCAATGTCGACCAGGCCCCGAACGGCACCACTGGCACCATCACCGCCTCCAACTACGGCATGCACGACGCCATGATGCCGGGCTCGCTGCACCTTGACCCAAATACCGGCGAACCCACCGGCTATGTCTATGACCATGCCGCCTACGGTGTCGGCCAGTTGAGCTGGTGCCAGGCCGGCACCTGCGCCGGCGGCAGCGGCACCAGCATCGGCTGGAACCACACCTCCAACCACATCCTGTTCTCATTGTCTCAGGCCAGTCCGGTAACCATCACCCTGTCCAACGCGGCGGCGGATGCCACCAAGCATGGCCCCAATGAAAGCAGTGGCGTTCTCGGTGGCGACCTCAAGCCCGCCTTCACCATCTTCAGCGGCGCGTCGACCACCGGTGTCAATGACGGCAACCACACGTTCAATAATCAGCAGAACCCCTGGACCAACGTCAGCTATCTGGACCACGACGCCAATACGGCCAATGCCAGCAGCATCACCTGGAACAGCGTGACCGACGGCCCCGGCATCCTGCAGCCCGGATACTACAGCCTGTGGATCGGCGGCAACTATGCCAACGTCGCCAACGCCGACGGCAGCCATGGCAAGAACTACGCCCTCACCATCAGCACCACCACCGTGCCGGTGCCGGCAGCCGTCTGGCTGTTCGGCAGCGCCCTGGCGGGCATGGGCATCATCGGCCGCCGCAAGGACAAAGCTTCGGCTTGAGCGCGCCGCGGCCACGGACGGCCGCAGCCCTGAGTCGACCCGCTGCCCGCGCCCCGTGCGCGGGCAGTTTTTTGTCCAAGGCCGCAGTACGCCAAGCCGGCACTGCGCCGCCATGAAGCCGAACTTTCGGGAGTTTCAAACATGAACAACAACAAGCGACTGCCGTCCCTGCTCGTGCTCGCCTTCGCCGCATCCGCCGCCCAGGCCGCCCTGCACGACCGCGGCGACGGCATGATCTACGACGACGCCCAGAACATCACCTGGCTGCAAAGCGCCAATTACGCCAAAGCCGAGTTCGCCGCCAACCCCAGCCGGATCGCCGAGATCGTCGCCGCCGCCAACGCCAAGGGCGGCGTCGCCGGCAGAACGCTCACCCCGCAGGACTTCAAGGCCGCCTCCGGCCAGATGACCTGGTACGGCGCCATGGCCTGGGCCGATCAACTGGCTTACGGGGGGTTCAGCGACTGGCGCCTCCCGCACATCCCGCAGCCCGACCCGACCTGCCTGACGCAGGACGAAGAACTGGGCATCTCCCACGGCTACCGCTGTCGTGGCAGTGAGATGGGCCATTTGTACTATGTGGATTTCTCCAATTTCACGCCGGGCACCCTGCTCAATGGCAACCGGGTCAGTAGCGGCGGCATCGAATTCAAGGGCATAGGCGTCTTTTATTGGTCCGACGCCGCCTATGCGCCACTTGCCGACAACAGCTGGTTTTTCAACTTCCAGGGATTTCAGGGGGCCAACGCCAGCTATGCGACGGACTATTTCGCCTGGGGCGTGCGTGACGGCGACGTGCTGCCCGAGTTGAGCATCGACCGCGCCCGCTGGCGGGCCCGCAGCGGCCTGTTGACCGTCACCGGACGGCTGAAATTCTCTCCCGCCTTCTCGGCCTCCAAGCGCCGTGAGCTTCGGGAAACCCGCCGCATCACTATCGTTGACGCGGCCAGCGGAACGCCCATCGCCCTGGACATCCAGGTTCGCCGCGACAACACCTGGCGCGCGGTCTTCGCGGCCGACAGTGCAGCGGTCGCCTGCAGCGTGAAGGCCGATTTCGGCGGCAAAATGAGCGGCGCCGTGCCCGTCACCTATGCGCCCAGCTATTGCGCGCCATAACGGCATCAACCTTCGTGAGCCCCGGCGCGACGCCGGGGTGGCGACCGCTCGCAAACGAAGGCGACTGCACTTGCACCGCACAATCCCGCGGGAGTGGCATAATGCCGCCGGGTTTTAGACCCCAAGCCCGCTATGAGAAGCGATGTGCCACGCGGCATTGGCTGCAGCGGAAGGCGCATTACACCTGAAACCCTCCCTCTGTGCGGCCCGTGCCGCCGCGAACCCTGAGCCTGCTTCAAGGAATCCGCCGTGGTCTACCTGTTGGTCTTCCTGTCCGGCTTCGCCGGCCTCGTCTACGAAATCGTCTGGATCAAGCGCGCCGCGCTGGCCTTCGGCTCCAGTTCCCTGGCGCTCGCCACCGTGCTGGCCGTGTTCTTCATCGGCCTGGGCCTCGGCAGTTTCGCCTTCGGCCATATGGCGCGGCAGGCCCAGCGGCCCTTGTACTGGTGTGCCGCGCTGGAAGGCCTGCTGGCCGCCAACGGCCTCCTCAACCCGGTGTTGTTTGGCTGGGCCGAATCAGCCTTCGGCACCCTTTACAACACCTGGCCGCTCGATTCGATTGGCTTGACCGCGCTTCGCGCCTCCCTGATTGCCTTGGTGCTACTGCCGCCTACCCTGCTGATGGGCGGCACCCTGCCCTTGTTTGTCCGGCAACTGGTGCGGGACCCGGCACGCATTTCCGCCAACATTGGCGCTATCTACGGTATCAACACCCTGGGCGCGACCCTGGGCTGCGCGGCAACCGGCTTCGGCCTGTTGCCCTGGGTCGGCCTGAATGCCGCCACCTGGTTGGCTGCAACGGTCAATTTGCTTGCTGCCATAGGGTTTTATCGGCTGACAGCTCGGTTGGGACTGGAACCCCCATCCCAGCCTTCCCCCTTGAAGGGTGAAGGGGAAGGAGGAAGCGCGAAGCACCCGACCAGCGATAGCTCCAGCCACCCCGGAACCCAATCCCAACACATCCTGACCGGCGCCCTGTTCTTCCTCATCGGCGCCGCCGCCCTGGCCAATGAGTTGGTCTGGGCGCGCTTTCTCACCAACTTCATCCGCAACACCGTTTACACCTACACCATCACCCTCTCAGTGGTGCTGGCCGGTACCGTGGCCGGCAGCCTGCTGGCGGCGCCTATGTTCGACCGCGCCCGGGATCGGCGCGGCCTCCTGGCAAGTTTCGCGGCGCTCCAGGCCGGGTCGGCGGCCCTGACCCTGGTGCTCACGCACCTGCCGGTGATCGCCTGGCTTTACTTGAAGCAATACGGCGTATTGCCCTACATGGTCCTCATGCTGCCGCCCGCCATGATCGCCGGGGCCAGCTTTCCGCTGGCCAACCGCATCGTCATCAACGACCCCGAGCACGCCGGTAGCCTGGTGGGACGCATGACCGCCCTCAACATCCTGGGCTGCGTCGCGGGTTCGCTGGTCACCGGTTTTGTCCTCCTGCCCGAATACGGACTGGACGCCAGCCTCTATGCCAGCACCGGCGCCGCACTAACCGCCGCCCTGCTCGCGATGGGCGCGAGCTTCGCCCTCAAGCCGCCTGCACGCATCAAGGCCCGTCCAGCCGCGCCTCGGCCCATCGCGTCGGCAGCATTCGTGACAGCCTGCGCCGGACTCTGGCTGCTCATGCCCTCCGTGTCGCCGGCGCGCATCCCCAACGACTACATCGCCGGCCCGGATGCACTGGTGGATTTCGAGGAGGGGCACAATTCAACCCTTGCCGTCATCCAGCGCGGCGATGCCAAGATCATGCTGGTGAGCCAGCTCTGGCAGGGCACTTCCAAGAAGAACCATCAGGTCATGGTGGCCCACGTGCCCATGTTCCATTACCCCGAGGCCAAGGACGTGCTGGTCATCGGGTTGGGCGTGGGCCAGACGGCCAGCCGTTTTCTGCAGTACCCCATCCAGACGCTGGATGTGGTGGACATCGAGCCCAAGCTGTTCGATTTCGCTCGCCGCAACTTCGAATCGGGCTGGATGAACGACGGTCGCGTCCGCCTGCTGGCCGAGGACGGCCGCGGGTACGTGAAGCACACGAAGCATCAGTACGATCTGCTCTCCGTGGAAGTGGGCCAGTTGTACCGTCCCGGCGTCGATGTCTTCTACACCCGCGAGTTCTACCACGAGGCTAGGGAGCGCCTGCGTCCAGGCGGCATGATCGTGCAGTTTGTGCCCATCGAGTTCCTGCGCGAGGCGGAATTCGCCAGCATCATCAAGACCTTCCTCGCCGAATTTCCGCAGGCGAAGCTCTGGTACAACGGCAACGAGCTGTTGCTGATGGGCTTCAATGGCGCGAGCCGGGGAATTTCGGAACCCGCCTTCACGCAACGGCTGGCGCAAGCGGATATTCGCAGCGACCTGGCCTATTCCCATTGGGGCGGCCCGGGATTCGCGCAAGACCGCTTCCCGGTTTTCCTGGCGGGCTTCCTCGCTACCGGCGATGAACTGCAGGCCCTGGCCAATCTAGAAGGCGCTGTCGAATTTACCGATGACCGCCCCAAACTGGCGTACTCCATCAACGACTTCGAGGAAACCGATCTGCGGGCGGTGCGTCTGGCACCGGCGATCGGCCGGCACCTCTCGCCGCTGCAACTCGCCCTTGAAGGTCCTGCCCCGCCGCCGCAGAGCCTGCAAGCGGCCGAGTCGGCGCGACGAGATAACCTGGGGGACATGGCTGCGGCCAACATGCTGGAACTCATCGAACCCAACGATGGGGAACGAGATCCCGAGGGCACGCGGCGCAAACTGCAGGCGGTGCTGGACGCCAATCCCCAAAACCTGAAGGCCCTGCGCATGATGGGCGACCTCCTCACCCGCCAGCAGCGGGACGCCGAGGCCATCCGCTACCTGCAGCGCGCCCTGGTACTGGATGCCGAAGATGCCGTCGCCAATCAGAAGCTGGGACTGGCCCTGGTGCGCAGCCGCCGGCTGGATTCCGCAATTCCCCATTTGCAGAAGGCCTTGCAGACCAAGCCCGACGAAGCCGAAACCCTCAACACCCTGGCGGTGGCTCTCGCCAATCTGGAACGCTTGCCGGAGGCACTGGATTACTTCCGCCGCGCCGCGGCCCTCGACCCGAGCAACCCCGCCGCCCAGCAAAATCTCCGCAACGCCGAGTCGCTGCTGCGCCAGCAGTCGCACTGACATACATATCAGGCATTTGCCTCGAACTGAGGCAAATGCTGCGCCAGCCAGATCACTCAAAAGGTAGATATCTCCGTATCCCGTAGTTTTTTTGGGGTGGCGCAAGACCTGCGTCCATTTAAGCGCGCCACACCCGCCGCAAGGCGGGGCCGAAAATCTGCGTGTCTCCCGGGATGGAGACGGCTGGGCTGCCTCCTTGCGGAAGCGGCGGGAGCGGGAACCGGACAGCGTCCCCAGCCGCTTAACCAACAGAAAGCAACCACCTCAGGAGTCAGTTCACCATGAGACAACCGCATCTTGCTCTGGCCACCCTGGCCTTAGCCACCGCACAAGCCGCTTCCGCCTATACCCACACCCCGGACGCCGGCGCCTTCGGGTCTGAAATCGTTATTTACAACAGCAAAACTGGAACTTACTTCCCGACCGGGACCTATTACGGCGCGGAATACCAGCGCTGGGTGGACGGCCTCGCCCCCGGCGAGACCTGGTCGGTGCTGGGCAGCGCCTACGGACTCCGGAACCCGATGCTCTCCGGGCATTCGCTCTATGGTGTCGAGCAGTTCAGTTGGAGTGGGGTTGGAATCGGCCAGGGCTGGAACCACACCACCCAGCACCTGCGCTTTACCCTCATCCAGGCCACC
This sequence comes from Methyloterricola oryzae, assembly GCF_000934725.1. Classification (NCBI taxonomy): domain Bacteria; kingdom Pseudomonadati; phylum Pseudomonadota; class Gammaproteobacteria; order Methylococcales; family Methylococcaceae; genus Methyloterricola; species Methyloterricola oryzae. The sequence continues at coordinate 99,480 of NZ_JYNS01000013.1, read as the reverse complement.
GATATCACGATTACCTTGAGCAACGGGCCGGTGGCCAATCTCGAAGGCCCCAACGAAGAAGGCAGCGCATTGGGCAACGACCTCAAGCCCGGCTTCACCCTGTACCAGGGCATCAGCACCGCGGGACAGAATCCTCTGACCCATAATTTTGCCAATAGGGCAACCACATGGGCATGAGCTATTGCGCCCATGTCGATGTCGGAAACGGCAACGCCGCGTCCAACACCTATCACCTGAGCGCGGGAGACTGGTCGCTTTGGATCGGCGGAAATGCCAGCAATGTCTATAACACCGACGCTACCTTGGTAGACCTGCCCTTCGTCAACTACAACGACATCAACGGCAATTCGGTGACCCATCGAATTGGCTATGGCGGTCATACCAAGAACTTCCAACTGACCCTCGCCGCCGCCCCGGTGCCCCTCCCCGCGGCCGCCTGGCTCTTCGTCAGCGGCGTGACCGGACTCGGACTCCTCAGCCGCATCAGAACACAGCTTCCGGCGCGAAAGTCATGTGGCGCTGGACTGGCGCGAAAGAACGTCGCAACCCCTGAACCAGAGGGCGGGGGGATAAGGCAGTTTCCTCTGGGGTTCCAGAGATTTCCCGCACAGATACGGCATTTCCCGCAACTCCCTGAAGCCATATTGATCCAACCCATTGTTTTAACTAGAAGGCATCAATCTTGCGTTTCAATTTGTGGCCAGGACCGTTCAACCCCTGGCTACGCCGTTTCTGTATGGTGGGCACCCCGGAGAGTTCGGGCGTGGGTTTGCTGGAAGGATGTGCGGCAAACCGGAGGGTAGGCGGGCTTTGGGAGGGAGCCACCTGCACTTCATGCGCTAAGGACAGGCAGCCATCAGAAAAAAAAACGGGGCGGCGGCCTTGCCACGCCTTGAACCAGATCATCTTCACCATGGCCTGGTACAAGTAATCCGCCCCGGCGCCACTCAAATGCACAAAAAGTATAGGAGAACCTTTCCAATGACAGCGAACAAGAGGGCCACCAAGTGGCTCACACTGGTCCCGCTGCTAGCGGCAGGGGCCGTGGCGCAAGACGCCATGGCTTATGCACCGCCGGCGGGACTTGGAGCCGGCGACTTCCCATTGTTGGGTGGCATCTCCGGCAACGTCCCGGATGCCGGAGCGCCCAACTTCTTCACCGGCGCCAACCTCACCTTCTCCAAGGTTTCGGGCGGTTACCGGCTGACTGGCACGAAATCCGGTTCGACGTTCACCTTTAACGAAAATTCCAGCACGGGCTGGAATGTTACCAACGGAACGTTCGACTTCAGGGCGAACTTTACCAGCGCTCTCGGATTGCCTGTCTTTAGTTCGAACGGCAGTTATGTGAGCATCAAAGGCAAGATCCCGGGCTACAGTGGATCAGGATCAATCACCTATGACGGAAGCACCGCTTCCGGCTTCCAGAGCACGAATGTCACAACCACGACCGGGCAGCTCTATCGGGCGGACCTGATCGACCTGGGCGCGGACCTCAGCCCGATCGGCCTCGGCTTTACCACCGACGCCAGCGACGATTGGGGTTGGGCCAGCCAGCTCATGACATCCAACGAAAGCGTGTGGTTCTACCTGATGGGCAACACCACCTTCGGTGGCAAGACGCACAGCACGTCCATCTGGGATCGGTGCCTGCAAGAGATCGCCTCCAATCGGAAGAGCTCTTGGAGCATCAGCTTCAATAACGTCGGTTCCGTCACCACCGTGCCGGTGCCTGCGGCTGTTTGGCTGCTAGGCAGCGCCCTGGCTGGCATGGGGGTATTCGGACGCCGCAAGGAAAGACTGACCGCCTGAGGCTGAGGCGCGTCAGCCCCTCCGGGGGTAAAGGCAGAGCTTGCCGCCCGTGCAGTCTCCGTGAGCTGCACGGGCTTTTCTTTAGTGGCGCCGGCCTTCGGAGTTATTATCCCGGCTCTTAATGGCCGGGTTAATGCAGGGCACGGATGCCACGGCGCGGCCAGAGGCCGCGTCAGCCAAGTCAGGCGCGTACCGACATTGGCGTCGGCCCGAAATACTTGGAGGGTATTTTTGGGCCTGATCAATAGGGGGCCTCCTCGGACGCCAGGCCTCAGAATTGTTCTCTCGAACCCCTCCCTTCATCCACGGGATTAAGTGGCGTAAGCCGGACCTCTTCAAGCCCTCCTTTCGCAGCTGACCAATCAAATCAATTGGCTAAGGCAATTCCCGGCATTCGGAGAAATAACGCATAGATTCAGGCATATGCCTCAGAAGCTGACTAAGCGATCAGCTTATGTCATTGATTACTATATACGGCACAAAACCTGCTCAATGATGTCGACTGCGACGTGACAGGTAGCAGCCAATGCGTTCTTTTGGAGTGGACGCCAATCGGAAAACGGCTGGCGGGTTTATCTGATGGACGGACAGGTGAATCGGAGAATGCGCGATGCCCCGGATGGCATTGCGCGTGACTCTAAGCACATGGAACCGCAACTCCGAGGGCGCAAGCGAAGAGCCAAAGCCACACCCGCCGCGAGGCGGAGTCGGAAAGTCCCAGGATCTTGCCTCAAGACAGCCGGACTGCCTCTTCCAGTCGACACGGCCTGCCGGTTTCTTGCGGGCCACATAAAGCTATAACTTGAGGCGAACGAATGAAAAGTCATACCTTAACAAGAGCGATCTCTATGAGCCTCGCAGGCGCCGCCCTATCGCTCGGCGCCGCGTCCAATGCGATGGCTCATACCATGTACAATTCTAATGGCGCTTACACCAACCCCACCCACATCGCGAATGGCACGGATGGAGGCGTCAACGGGACCGATGGATGGGTTTCTGCCGGAGGCTGGGTAGGCACGGCAGGCGGCGCGGCGCCCTTCGGCTCCGTTGGACTGGTCACGCATTGGGCGGGCCAACTCCATAGCCAGGGCGCCACCTTGGAAATCTCCTCCCAGGACGCCTTCGATCATTACGGAATCTGGGCGGATATCGACACGGCCAAAGGCGCCTGGAATGATAAAGGGCCCAACGGCGGGGTCGGTTCGCAGGGCTGGGGACACAATACCGATGTGGGCCTGCTGAAATCCGATGTCACCCAAAAGGTCACCATCACCCCATCCACCGTCGGTAACGCAGGCTGGAGCAATTTCGGCATCTCGGTATTCACCGGCATGGACACGGGATCGAGTTACGACCATCACGGCGGATGGAATGTTGGCTATCAGCCAGCCAGCTATTCGACACCGAACCCCACACCCGCGATGCAGAGCAACCCCCTGGGGACTACCGGCCTGACTTTCCTGACCTTCTCCGACAGCGGGGATATCACGTTCACGGCCCAGGCAGGACAAATTTACAGCATCCTGCTGGGCGGATATTCCGGCTCAGGCAATTTCGGACCCCATGCGGGCTATTCACTCAGCATCACCTCGGCTCCGGTCCCGGTTCCGGCGGCGGTCTGGCTGTTCGGCAGCGCCCTGGCTGGCCTCGGCGTGCTAGGGCGACGCAAGGAAAAAGCAACCGCTTAGGGAATCGCTCTCAGGGATGATGAAGCAAAGCCCGCGCAGCCCAGGTCGCGCGGGCTTCTTTACGCCTATGGGCGAGACACGCACTTGCAGCGTAGGCAAGTGTTCAACATGACATACTGTCTTAGCGTCCTGATTTGTGCCAGTCAGGTTGTCATGCGCGTTACCTCCCTGCATCTATACGAGCAACTTACCGAGGCCACCGATGACTGCCAAAGCCAAGATCATCACAGAGGACTTCGGCCAGTTGATAGAGCAATATCCCAACCAGCAGGACGTCGCCACCCAAACCCAGTTGCGTGAATCCGAACGTCTGCTTCAGAAAGGCATCACGGAAGTCGAGGTCAAGATCGCCGAAACGCCCTCGGACCTGGCTCGCTCGGTTGTGGGTGTCGGAATGCTGCAGACCTCGCTGATTACCGGCGTACTCCTGAAAGTCGCACACCTAATCTGAGCGATTCGGGGCAACGCCGCTTTCCAATGACTCCTGCAGCGCTTTCCGAGTTAACACAGCAAGCGGCCGCATAGATCGACCTGGCATCCGAGCGCGACATCGTCGCCACCACGACACTCCGCCCAGAGCTGTGAGCAATTCAAGCGTCGGAAGGCAATCAAAGCGCGCGGAATCCTGACCTTCCGGCGAGTGGTCGCGCAGTGCCCATCGGGCGCGAGCCCACGCCCAACGGACCGACGCGCTAGCTTATGCTTCAAACCTCATCATGCCAGCAATGTCCATCGCGCGACAGCAAGGCCGCCGAAGAACTGGGGCCCCAGGTGCCGGCCTTGTAGTGCTCGGGGCCCTTGGGGTCCGCGGCCCAGGTGTTGAGGATCGGCTCCACCCAGCGCCAGGCCAGTTCCAGTTCGTCCTGACGCACGAATAGCGCCTGGTTGCCGCGAATGATGTCGAGCAGCAGGCGCTCGTACCCTTCCGCGCGTCGCACCGTGAATTTACCCGCAAAGTTCAGGTCCAGTGAAACCGGCTGCAGTTCCATGGAATCCCCGGGCACCTTGGCATTGAGGTAGAGGCGGATGTATTCCTCCGGCTGCAGGCGAATCACCAGCTTGGCCGGTGCGCGGGTGCCGCTCTTGGGCAGCGGGAAGATGTGGTGCGGCACATCATGGAAGTGCACGACGATCTCGGCCAACCGGCTCGGCAGGCGCTTGCCGGTAAACAGGTAGAAAGGCACGCCCGCCCATCGCCAGTTGGCGATATCGGCGCGGATGGCGACAAAGGTTTCCGTCTTGCTGTCCGCCGGGATGTTCCCCTCGTCCAGGTATCCCGGCACCGGCTCGCCGCCCACCACGCCCGGCCGGTACTGGCCGCGCACGGTATTGCGGTGCACGCTTTCCGCGTCGAAGGGCACCAGGGATTCCAGCACCTTCATCTTTTCGTTGCGAATGGCGTCCGAGTCCAGGCTCACCGGTGGCTCCATGGCCACGAAGCAGAGCAGCTGCAAGAGGTGGTTCTGCACCATGTCCCGCAGCGCGCCGGTACCCTCGTAAAAACCCCCGCGGGTACCGATGCCCACCTGTTCGGCAATGGTGATCTGCACATTGCTGATCCACATGCGCCGCCACAAGGGCTCCAGGAAGGAGTTGCCGAAGCGCAGCGCCATCAGGTTCTGCACCGACTCCTTCCCCAGGTAGTGGTCGATGCGGTAGATCTGCTTCTCGTGGTAATGCCGGCCCACCGCCTCGGTAATGGCGTTGCTGGAAGCCAGATCATGACCCAGAGGCTTTTCCAGCACCACCCGCGTGTCGGGTCCGTTCAATCCCTGCTCCGCCAGGCTGCCGCAGATGACCGTGAACAGGGAGGGCATCACCGAGAGAAAGAACACCGTGGTCTCCGCAGGTGATTGATCCAGGCGCTGCTTGAGCAGGGCGTAATCCGCCGGCTTTTCCGCGTCGATCTGCTCGTAGCTGACACGGGCGACAAACTCCGCCCACTCCGCGTCATCCCAGTCGCTGGCAGGAATGAACTCCCGCGCCTTGCTGACGGCCGTGGCTAGATACTCGTCCTGAGTGATCGCACGCCGCCCTAGGCAGAAAATGCGCCCGCCTTCAGCATGGCCGTTCCGATGGCACTGGTACATGGCAGGCAAGAGTTTTCGTGTAACGAGATCGCCGGTGCCACCGAAGAACACCAGATTAAACGACTTCGGAAAAGGAAGCTGAGACATGACTGAATCCCCTTGGATTGTTCCCACTGATGGCTTGCTGTTTTCATTATTATGTTGCCGCGGACCGGCGCGATCCCAGATGGTACGGCGATTCGCCGAACGGGGAAACTCACGGGCCTGTCACGCTCTGCAGCGAGCACACTATGGCCCTGGCCCCGATTCTGCGCAAGTAATCGTAGCCTGGAACACAGAATCCTGGAAACAGATTCGCAACGCGAGCTGTCATCGCCAAACGAACGACTCGGCCTCATGGGTCACCACATGGATGAGTCCTATAACGGCGCATGGTTCTGCGCGAAAGGCCCGTCGAAGCTTGAGCGAGTTTATTAATCAGCCCTCAAAATACCCTCCTGGTATTTCGGGCCAACGCCAAGGTCGCTACGCGCCCGGCCTTGGCTGACGCGGCCTGTGGCCGCGCCGGGGCATCCGTGCCCCGCATTAACCCGGCCACTAAGGGCCGGGTTAATGGCAGTTTGGTGGAAAACAAACGGCCGTCTCGGAGGACCGAAGCCGCCTCACGCAGCGGCATCGCTGCCCGGAGCCGAATAATGAAGAGCAAGCGCTAGTTGCTGCGCGGCTGGCCCGTGGCTTCTTCTGGGCACAAGACAAGCTTGCCTGGCGTCTGCTCATCCTCGACGCCACCAGCCATGGCCCGCACCTCGGCGAGTTCGCTCCTGACCTGCTCGAGGCTGGTGCGCAGTTCAGCAATCAGGGACTCGATGTGTTCGAAATGAATCTGGAAATACCGTACTCCGGGAAACGCTTCCTGCACCGGCTCAGCGCCGTGGTCGTCGGCAGCCTTGGCGTTCGGCTTGGCTTTGGTCTGCTCTAGGTTCATGAAAGTCCTCTCGCTCAGCTCATAGGCCTTGGGCTTCGAGCCAGGGCTTGTGACCGCCCTCACCCGCGCGCCCCGCTCAATCCATTCCAACCAAAACACAGTCACATACCATGCCAAACGGTAGGGGATTGCCAGATCAACGAATTTAGGCCTGCAGGCCCGGATCAGGCGATGGCCATGCGGGATCTACCGCAGGCGATAGCGTGATTTCACACACATCGACCAACAAAGCCTTCAGGCAGGGTGGAGCAGATCCTGGGGGATTCCATCCGACTACTGCTGATATCCGGCGGCTAAATCCCGGACTCATGAGGCAATCGACTCAGGTTTCAGGTCTTCTGCGGAAGTCGGGCTCCATGGGCATTTTTTTATGGGGGAAGGAGCAAAGACATCCGACGGCAACAATTGAATGGGCCTCCGCAAGATGTCGGGTCCCATTCCAGAGCGCAGTATGCCGAAAAGTCATTTCAACGCTTGACGCGCAAGTAGCTAAAAAAATGCCCACTCGGCGGTGGGCATCTTGAAAGCCTATCGTTAAGCCATCCTAGCCGTCGCCACTCTCAGCCAGTGAGACCGCGTCATCAGCCAACTGCTTGACCGCCTTGCCCGCGATCTCGCTTAAGCCCTCGCCGCCATTCTGGTAATGCTGGATGATCTGCTTACGCATACGTGGATCCCAGAATTTCCGGATGTGATCCACCACGCCGTGCACGGCGACGGTGCGATCCGGGTCGGCCTGGAAAAAGGCGCCGATGTCGTTGGCCATCTTGACCAGCTTCTCGATGTGCATACTAAAAACGTCTCCTCAAATTCGCCCGCCGCGCGGCGGCCCGTTCAAAATTCGGTCGGTTCGTGTCCGGTCTTCCCCAGAGGGGGCCCCCCGCAACCGCTGCGCGCCGGCATAGACCACATGGCCATCGCCCCGCGCAAATCCCACCAGCGTAAAATTCGCCTCCTCAGCCAATCGGATCGCGAGGCCGGTCGGCGCCGAGATGGCCGCCATGAAGCCGATGCCGGCGGCGGCGCATTTCTGCACCATCTCATAGCTGGCGCGACTGGTCACCACCACGAAACCCGAGCTGCGATCAGCACGCGTCTTGGCGAGGACCCCGATCAGCTTGTCCAGCGCGTTATGCCGGCCCACATCCTCGCGCACGACCTGAATACCGTGACCCGGAACCGCCCATGCCGCCGCGTGGACAGCGCCGGTAAGCCGGTTCAGCTTCTGTTGCTCCCCCAGTTCCCGCAGGGCCCGCCTCATCTCTGTCACGGCGACACAAATCCCTGATTCTACCGGTTGCGGGTGCCGCACCGCCTGGCGCAAGGTGGCCGCACCGCACAGGCCGCAGCCAGTCCTGCCGGTCAGGTTGCGTTCCTTCCCAGGCAGTGCCTCGAAGCGCTCCTGGGGGATGCGCATGCGCACCTCAATGCCCTCGGCACGCAGGTGCACCCGTACGGAAGATACCTCGGAAGCAGACGCGACGATGCCCTCGGTGAGGCTGAAACCGATAGCAAAGTCCTCCAGGTCCAAGGGCGTCGCCAGCATCACCACATGGGGCTGGCCGTTGTAGACCAAGGCCACCGGCACTTCTTCGACAATCTCGTCGCGCTGCGAAAGAACCTCGTCGCCGCGCTGGCGCAGGATGCCGTATTCGCGATGGCTGGGCCAGCCCAGCTCACCGGCAAGTCCGAAGCCGGTGCCTGTGGCTTCGGCGTCGGGCGCGTCGCAGACGAGGTCGGTGGATGCGGGAGCATCCATCCCGACGGCGGGTCCCGACGCGCTCATACCGCCCCGCTTTACTCCGCGCTGGCGCTATCCAGCAGAGCCAACTGCTTTTCCGTAAAGGCGCGGAAGTTTTCCTGCCACTCGGAAGTCTGGCTCACCGGGCTTACCTGCACCGCCGTCACCTTGTACTCGGGACAGTTGGTGGCCCAATCGGAGTTGTCGGTGGTGATCACATTGGCGCCGGACTCCGGGAAGTGGAAGGTGGTGTACACCACGCCCGGTTGCACCCGCTCGCTGATGGTCGCCCGCAGCACGGTCTCCCCGGCGCGGCTCTTGATGCCGACCCAATCGCCGTCCTTGATGCCGCGATTCTCTGCATCGTGCGGATGGATTTCCAAGCGGTCCTCGGAATGCCACATGCTGTTGTGGGTGCGGCGGGTCTGCGCGCCCACGTTGTACTGGGACAGGATGCGGCCGGTGGTGAGGATCAGCGGGTAGCGGCTGCTGCTGCGCTCGTGGGTGGCCACATACTCGGTGAGCATGAACCGCCCCTTGCCGCGCACGAACGTATCCACGTGCATGGTCGGGGTACCGTTGGGAGCATTTTCGTTGCACGGCCACTGAACGCTGCCCAGCTCGTCCAACTTCTTGAAGCTGACGCCGGTGAAGGTTGGCACCAGGCTGGCGATCTCATCCAGGATCTCCGACGCATGGCTGTAGTTCATGGGATAACCCAGCGCGTTGGAGAGCATCTGGGTTACTTCCCAGTCCTCGTAGCCGGCCAGCGGCGGCATCACGCGGCGCACCGGAGAGATGCGGCGTTCGGCGTTGGTGAAGGTGCCGCTCTTCTCCAGGAAGGAAGCACCCGGCAGGAACACATGGGCGAACTTGGCGGTCTCGTTCAGGAACAGGTCCTGCACCACCACGCACTCCATGGCTTCCAGGGCCGCGAACACATGCTGGGTATCCGGATCGGACTGCGCGATGTCCTCGCCCTCGCAGTACAAGCCCTTGAAACTGCCATCCAGGGCCGCCGAGAACATGTTGGGAATGCGCAGGCCCGGCTCGGACTCCAGGGTGGTCTTCCAGGCCGACTCGAACAGGGCACGCGTCTCAAAGTCGGAAACGTGTCGGTAGCCAGGCAGTTCGTGCGGGAAGGAACCCATGTCGCAGGAACCCTGCACGTTGTTCTGACCGCGCAGCGGGTTGACGCCCACGCCCTCGCGGCCGATATTGCCGGTGGCCATGGCCAGGTTGGCGATGCCGATCACCGTGGTGGAACCCTGGCTGTGCTCGGTCACGCCGAGGCCGTAGTAGATGGCCGCGTTACCGCCGGTGGCGTAAAGACGCGCCGCCTCCCGCACCTGGGCCGCGGGCACGCCGGTGACATACTCGGTCGCCTCGGGAGAGTTGCGTTCCAGGGAAACGAATTCCTTCCACTTCTTGTAGGACTCCACCTCGCAACGCTCCAGGGCGAACGACTCGTTGACCAGGCCTTCCTCCACGATCACGTGGGCTAGGGCATTGATCAGAGCTACATTGGTGCCGGGACGCAGCTTGAGGTGATAGTCCGCCTTGACGTGGGCCGATTTCACCAGATCGATGTCGCGCGGGTCGGCCACGATCAGCTTGGCGCCTTGCCGCAGGCGTTTCTTCATCAACGAACCGAACACCGGGTGGCCATCGGTGGGATTGGCGCCAATGACCACGATCACGTCGGACTGCATCACCGAGTCGAAGGTCTGGGTGCCGGCGGATTCGCCCAAGGTCTGCTTGAGGCCATAGCCGGTGGGCGAATGGCAGACGCGGGCACAGGTGTCCACGTTGTTGTTGCCAAAGGCGGCGCGCACCAGTTTCTGCACCAAATAGGCTTCCTCGTTGGTGCAACGGCTGGAGGTCAGTCCACCCACGGAGTAGCGCCCGTACTTGGCCTGGATGCGCTTGAACTCGGACGCCGCGTAGTTGATGGCCTCATCCCAGCTCACTTTCTGCCAGGGATCGTGGATGCTCTTGCGGATCATGGGGCTGGTGATGCGGTCCGGATGGGTCGCATAACCGAAGGCGAAGCGCCCCTTGACGCAGGAATGGCCGTGATTGGCCTGGCCGTTCTTGTCAGGGACCATGCGCACCACTTCCGCTCCCTTCATTTCCGCCTTGAAGGAGCAACCGACGCCGCAATAGGCGCAGGTGGTGATGACGCTATGATCGGCCTGGCCCTTGTCGATGACGCCCTTCTCCATCAGGGTCGCGGTCGGGCACGCCTGCACGCAGGCGCCGCAGGACACGCACTCGGAATCCATGAAGGCTTCATGCTGGCCCGGCGAGATCACCGAGTCGAAGCCGCGCCCATCGATGGTCAGCGCGAAGGTGCCTTGGGTCTCCTCGCAGGCCCGTACACAGCGCGAGCAGACGATGCACTTGCTGGGATCGAAGGTGAAATAGGGGTTGCTGGCATCCTTCTCGGACTTGAGGTGGTTCTTGCCCTCATAGCCGTAGCGCACCTCGCGCAAGCCGACGGTGCCGGCCATGTCCTGCAGCTCGCAATTGCCGTTGGCGGAGCAGGTCAGGCAATCCAGCGGGTGATCGGAGATGTAGAGCTCCATGATGCCGCGGCGGATCTGACCCAGCTTGTCGTTCTGGGTCGTGACCTTCATACCCTCGTACACCGGGGTGGTGCAAGAGGCAGGATAGCCGCGCCCGCCTTCCACCTGGACCACGCACAGCCGGCAGGAACCGAAGGGCTCCAGGCTATCGGTGGCGCACAGCTTGGGAATTTCGATGCCGATGCTGGAGGCGGCGCGCATCACCGAGGTGCCTTCTGGCACGCTCACCTTGAAACCGTCGATCTCCAGGCTGACCGTCTTGTCGGAAGAACTGGCCGGGGTGCCGTAGTCTTTATCGCGTTGCAGTGACATAGGGATTACCTCATCATCAAGTTGGAGAAATCGACGGGTTGCAGGCCCACCGATCACCTCGCCTTCGGAGCAAGGGTTGCTTGCTCCAATCTTGTTCTTGTGGCCGTCAGGCCGCCTTGGCCTTGGAATCGGCGCCAAAGTCCTCGGGGAAATGGTTCAGCGCGCTCAGGACCGGATACGGAGTCATGCCGCCCAGGGCGCACAGCGAGCCATTCAGCATGGTGTCGCTGAGATCGCGCAGCAACTGGATGTTGCTTGCGCGGTCCTGGTTTTCGATGATGCGGTCCATCACTTCCACCCCGCGGGTTGAGCCGATCCGACAGGGCGTGCACTTGCCGCAGGACTCGATGGCGCAGAACTCCATGGCATAGCGCGCCATGTCCGCCATGTTGACGGTGTCGTCGAACACCACCACGCCGCCGTGGCCCAAAACCGCCCAAAGCGCCGCGAACGCCTCGTAATCCAGGGGGGTATCGAACTGGGACTCGGGCATGAAGGCGCCCAGAGGCCCGCCCACCTGCACCGCCTTGATGGGGCGTCCGGTGGCGGAACCGCCGCCGTAGTCGTAGAGGAGTTCGCGCAAGGTCACGCCGAAGGCTTTTTCGATGAGCCCCGGATGCTTGATGTTACCTGCCAACTGGATGGGCAGGGTACCGCGGGAGCGGCCCATGCCGAAGTCACGGTAATACTCGCCGCCCTTGTCCAGGATGATGGGCACGGAGGCCAAGGAGATCACGTTATTGATGATGGTGGGCTGTCCGAACAGGCCCTTGATGGCCGGCAGAGGCGGCTTGAAGCGCACCAGGCCGCGCTTGCCTTCGAGGCTCTCCAGCAGCGAGGTTTCCTCGCCGCAGACATAGGCGCCGGCGCCCAGCCGCACCTCCAGATCGAAGGCCTTGCCGCTGCCGCAGATGTTCTTGCCCAGGTAACCTGCCGCATAGGCCGCCTGGATCGCCGCGTTGAGGTTCTGGTGTGCATGGGGATACTCCACCCTCAGGTATATGTAGCCCTGGGTCGCGCCCACGGCGAGGCCTGCGATGGTCATGCCCTCCACCAGCACAAAGGGGTCACCCTCCATGATCATGCGGTCGGAGAAGGTGCCGGAGTCGCCTTCGTCGGCGTTGCAGACGATGTATTTCTGTTCGCCCGGCGCGTTGAGCACAGTGTTCCACTTGATGCCGGTAGGGAATGCGGCGCCGCCACGTCCGCGCAGACCGGAGTCGGTAACCGCCTTGACGATCTCCGCAGGCGCCATGTCCAGCGCGTTCTTCAGTCCGCGGTAGCCCTCGTGCGCAAGATAGTCGTCCAAACTCACCGGGTCGGTGATGCCGACGCGGGCATTGGTCAGGCGCTCCTGCTTTTTCAGATAGGGGATTTCATCGGTCGCGCCCAAGGCCAAGGGGTGCTTGCCGCCCTTGAGGAAATCGGCGTCGAAAAGGGACGTCACGTCCTTGGGCTGAACCGGACCGTAGGCGAGGCGCCCTGCGGGTGTAGCCACCTCCACCATGGGCTCCAGCCAGAACAGGCCGCGCGAGCCGTTGCGAACCAGCTTGATGTCTGCGCCGCGCTTCGCGGCTTCCTGGGCGATGGCCTTCGCCACTTTCTCCGCGCCCAGAGAGAGCGCGCTGGAGTCGCGGGGTACGTAAACAGTGACGCTCATGCCTCGGCCCTCACTTCGTTCAGGATCTCGTCGAATCTTTCCGGACTGACGCGGCCGTAGACCTCGCCATCGATGGTCATGGCCGGCGAGCACGCGCAATTGCCCAGGCAGTAGACCGGCTCCAGGCTGAAATCGCCGTCGGCGGTAGTTTCGTGGTAGTCGATTCCCAGCTTCGCCTTGGCGTGCGCTTCCAGGCCCCGGGAATTCATGGACTGGCAGGATTCCGCACGGCAGATATGAATGGTGTGCTTGCCGGGCGGCGTTTCCCTGAAGTAATGATAAAAGGTGATGACGCCGTGTACCTCGGCCCGCGAAAGGTTGAGGGCGCTGGCGATCAGGGGAACGCTGTCGGGCGGAATGTAACCGAGCCGGTCCTGAATACCGTGAAGAATCGGCAACAGCGCGCCGGGAATGTCCTTCAGTCCCTCGATCACGGCCTGCACCGCGTTCTTGTCCCAGTCCAGTTGATTCATTGTAATCTCGTTTCGTAATGACTTGGCCTGAACCGCGGACCCCAGGTTTCAAATAACCTGCGGTCCGCGTAGCGGCGTCGCCGGCAACGGGGCGGCATTTCCGGGACGCAAAGCTGAAATATCAAAAACTACTTTGTGTCTTTTCGCAATCAATTTGTCAAAAAATCGCACCTAAATCATTGTTAAACAGACTGTTTACAGGGGCATCGCAGCTTAACAGAGTGAATATCAAGCACTTTCCATGTGAAGGGTCCGGGCAACCGACGCTTTGGCAGCGACAAACCCCATGCCATACCATGAAATTGCATGCCCATTTCCGCTTGGACCCGAGCCATCAAAACCAAACCGCCAGCCCGTGACCGTCACGATGAAGCGCCCATACTGAAGATCGTCCGCGAGATGTTAAACTGGCGCCATTTAACTCTTGGACCGCCAACGCAATGCAGCTAGTCATCACCGTCGCAGGCCCCGACCGGCCCGATCTCATCGCGGAACTGACCCGCAACATCAAGGAATGCAAATGCGCGATCCTGGAGAGCCGCATGACGGAACTTGGGTCCGAGTTCGCGGCCCATATGCTGGTGGACGGAAACTGGAACCACATCGTCAAGCTGGAAAATGCCTTGGAGGCCCTGGCCGCCCGGCTGCAACTGAAGATCAGCACCCTGCGCGCCAGCGATACGCCGCCGCCCGATGATGGCGTGATCCCATACACCGTGGACATTTTCGCCGGCGATCAGATCGACAATATCCACGAACTCTCGGCGTTTTTTGCGGACCGCAATATAAAGGTGCTGGACTTCAGTTCCAGCCGCTACCCGGCGCCTTACAGCGGAGCCCCATTGTTCCTTGCGCATCTCATTGTCAAAATCCCTGCAGGCGTCAAGATCGTCTCGCTGCGCGACGAATTCCTCGAATTCTGCGACCAGCAGAACCTGGACGCCATTCTGGAACCGGTAAAGAGGTAGGCCGCCCTTACTCTTTTAACTGACGCAATCTTGTACGATTACGACACCACCCCGCGACGCTGGGTTCCGTGGATGAACTAAGGTTTCGGCCCTCACCCGCAGGCAATACGACGGTCGACGGGCGGTATCATCGGCACATTGGGAGACATGGATTGGAGCAGCGAATTGCATTCATTCGGATGGGAACAGCCATCCCCGCCAATGAACGACTAGCGGACGTACTCAGGCAGAGCTTTCCCGAGTATACGGTCGACATTATTGACCTGGGCCAGATTCTCAAGGAACGCCCGGTCCTGCACGCGAGCTGCTTGCTGGCAGCCCTGATCGACTATGGTCCAGACATCCTGGCGCGCCGCAGATCCTTGCGCGCCTGCGCCATGCGAACTCGCTTTTTCTTCGAACAGGTCAAGAAGTTGCTCCGATCGAAGATTTCGCCAGAACGCTATGCCTTCTCCATCCAGATACAATCCTTGTTCGATGGCGGTTGCCCTGGGGTTCGGCACTACGTCTACACCGACCATACCCATCTGGCCAATCTCTATTACAAGGACTTCGACCGGAGCCAACTCTACAAGCAAGCCTGGATTGATCTGGAACGCAGCGTCTATCACAACGCTGATAAGGTATTCACGCGAAGCTCCAACGTTTCACGCTCCGTGATCGAACAGTACGGTTGTCCACCGAACCAGGTCGCCTGCGTTTACGCCGGCAGCAATGCGACCACCACAAGGCCGGACGATCATCAGCCGGACTATTCCAAGGGAAACATCTTGTTTGTCGGACTGGATTGGGAGCGCAAGGGCGGACCAACACTCCTGCAAGCGTTTCGCAAGGTGCTGGAAAAGCGCCCCGATGCCAGTTTGACCCTCGTCGGCTGTACACCCGAAGTCGACATTCCGCAATGCAAGGTCGTAGGGCGCGTGCCTCTAGAGGATGTGAACCGCTACTATAGGGAGGCCAGTATTTTTTGCATGCCGACTCACTTGGAGCCATTCGGCATCGTTTTCGTGGAAGCCTTGACCTACAAACTGCCGATTGTCGCCACGACCATAGGTGCACTGCCCGATATCGTCGCGGACGGCGTCAATGGCTACCTCCTGGAACCCGGCGACTCCGAAGGAATCGCGAGCCGCTTGCTTGAACTTTTGGAGGACCCCGACAAGTGCCGACGTTTCGGTGAAAAAGGATTCGAACTTGCCTGCGACCGCTACGATTGGCAACGGGTCGGCGAGCGCATGCGCGAGCACATTTTGAGGGGCAGTGCCTCGCGATAGCCGCCACGCTTTGTTCTTGTGCAGGCGCCCAGTCGGGGCGCAGTATGCTGAGAAGTGATTATTCAAGTCTGATGCGCTAACAATCGCTTCAGTCGACCTCAGAAAGACACGTGTTTTGACACAGCCGGGTACAATCACTGGCTATCTTCATTAGGTTCTCTCATTTTTTGCAGGGTCTGAACTTTATGTCCGATACCATCGCCGAGGGCGATCCAATCCCCGCCTTCACCGTCGAGTCCACCAGCGGCCAAGCTGTCAGCGCCGACGACCTCAAGGGCAATTACAGCGTGCTGTACTTCTATCCCAAGGACAGCACGCCGGGCTGCACCCAGGAGGGGCAAGCTTTTCGCGATCTGCACGCCGAATTTGACCAACTGGGGGCGAAAATCTTTGGCGTTTCCCGCGACAGCCTGAAATCCCACGAGAACTTCAAGTGCAAGCAGGGCTTTCCCTTCGAACTGCTGTCCGATCCGGACGAGAGCCTGTGCCGCGCCTTCGACGTCATCCGCATGAAGAACATGTATGGCAAGCAGGTTCAGGGCATCGAGCGCAGCACCTTCCTCATCGACCCGCAAGGCCGGGTGGCTAAGGTCTGGCGCAAGGTGCGCGTGCCCGGACACGCCGAAGAAGTGCTCGGCGTCCTCAAGTCCCTTAGCGGCGCCTGAGCATTACCACCCGCTTGCCACACGCTCCCTTTCCCGCCGGCCCGCGTCCACAGCGTGTGCCGGCCCGTGATGCGCGCCCCGGCCCCATCGGGCCGGCCTCGCCCCTTCCTGTCCCGACCCGCAGCGATCTGATCCCATGAGCGAAATCAAGGAACCTGAATCCAAGCTCTTCATACTCGACACCAATGTGCTGATGCACGACCCCTCGTCGCTGTTCCGCTTCCAGGAGCACGACATCTTCATCCCCATGATCGTCCTGGAAGAATTGGATCATTCCAAGAAAGGGCTCACCGAGATTGCCCGCAACGCCCGCCAGGCCAGCCGCTTTCTGGACGAGTTGATCCAGCACGCGGACCTGACCGTCATCAACAGCGGGATTCCCCTGCCGCAGTTGCAATACGCCGCGCGCATCGACGAGAAGTGCTCGGGCCGGCTGTTCTTCCAGGTGAGCCGCCTCACCTCCGCTCTCCCCGAGAGTCTGCCGGGGGGCGTGGCCGACAATTCCATCCTGGCCACCGCCAGGGCCCTGGCGGACGACCGCAAGGACACCCAGGTGATCCTGGTGTCCAAGGACATCAACATGCGCATCAAGGCCTCGGTGCTGGGCATCCGCGCCGAGGACTACCACAGCGACCAGGTGCTGGACGACATCAACCTGCTCTACAGCGGCGCCGCCGAACTGCCCCTGGATTTCTGGGAGACCCACGGCAGCAAGATGGACTCCTGGCAGGATCCTCGCGGGCGCACCTTCTACAAAGTCGCCGGACCCCTGGCGGCCGGCTGGCACATCAACCAGTTCCTCTACCTGCCGGACGATTCCGGCTTCGAGGCCATCGTGCGCTCCCTCGACAAAGGGACCGCCGTGATCGAACTGGCCCGCGACTTCCGTTCGTCCCAGCACAATGTCTGGGGCATACAGGCGCGCAACCGCGAGCAGAACTTCGCCCTCAACGTCCTCATGGACCCGGACATCGACTTTGTCACCCTGCTGGGCACCGCGGGCACGGGCAAGACCCTGCTGACCCTGGCCGCCGGGCTGACCCAGACCCTGGACGACAAGCTGTACAAGGAAATCATCATGACCCGCGAGACCATCCCCCTGGGCGAGGACATCGGTTTCCTGCCGGGCACGGAAGAGGAGAAGATGACACCCTGGATGGGCGCGTTGCTGGACAATCTGGAATTGTTGGGCAGCCACGGTGAAAGCGGCGACTGGGAGCGCCAGGCCACCAACAACCTGCTGCTGAACCGGGTGAAGGTGCGCTCCCTCAACTTCATGCGCGGACGCACCTTCCTCAACCGCTACATCATTCTGGACGAGGCACAGAACCTCACGCCCAAGCAGATGAAGACCCTGATCACCCGCGCCGGCCCCGGCACCAAGATCGTCTGCCTGGGCAACATCGGCCAGATCGATACGCCCTATCTCACCGGCACGACGTCCGGCCTCACCTACGCGGTGGACCGCTTCAAGCCCTGGCCCTACGGCGCCCACATCACCCTCAGGCGCGGTGAGCGCTCGCGTCTGGCGGACTATGCCTCGGACAACCTGTAGGCGGGCGGTGACGGCGGGACTTCGCTTCGGGTAAAATACGCTATCCTCCCTTACCTGAAGCGAAACCCCGGCAACCATGGAACCCGGCCGGGCCGGGCACATACGTTTCCCGGTCTTCGCACTGACAAGCAGCATCTGAGCATGACCAAATACATCTTCATCACCGGCGGCGTGGTCTCCTCGCTGGGCAAGGGCATTGCGGCCTCGTCCCTGGCGGCAATCCTGGAGGCGCGCGGGCTCAAGGTCACCATGACCAAGCTCGACCCCTATATCAATGTCGATCCCGGCACCATGAGCCCCTTCCAGCACGGCGAGGTGTTCGTCACCGAGGACGGCGCCGAAACCGACCTGGACCTGGGCCATTACGAGCGCTTCCTCTGCACCACCATGCAGAAGGCCAACAACTTCACCACCGGCCAGATCTACGAAAACGTGATCCGCAAGGAACGCCGCGGCGAGTACCTGGGCGCCACGGTGCAGGTGATCCCCCACATCACCGACGAGATCAAGCGCGTCATCAAGCAGGGCGCGGAAGGCTACGACGTGGCCCTGGTCGAGATCGGCGGCACCGTAGGCGACATCGAGTCCCTCCCCTTCATGGAGACCATCCGCCAGATGCGGGTGGACCTGGGGGAGGACAAGACCCTGTTCATCCACCTGACCCTGGTGCCCTTCATCGCCAGCGCGGGCGAACTGAAGACCAAGCCCACCCAGCACTCGGTGAAGGAACTGCGCACCATCGGCATCCAGCCCGACGTGCTGATCTGCCGCTCGGACCGCTTCATTCCCAAGAGCGAGCGGCGCAAGATCGCCCTGTTCACCAATGTCCACGAGGACGCCGTGATTTCTGCGGTGGATGCGGACTCCATCTATCGCATCCCCATGATGCTGCACGAGCAGGGCCTGGACGACATCGTGGTGCGCAAGCTGCGCCTGGACGTGCCGCCGGCGGACCTGAGCGAGTGGCAGAACGTGATACGTGCCCTGGAGAACCCCCGGGACGAAGTCACCATCGCCATGGTGGGCAAGTACGTCAACCATTCCGACGCCTACAAGTCCCTGACCGAGGCCCTGGTGCACGCCGGCATCAGCAACCGGACCAAGGTCAACATTCGCTTCATCGAATCCGAGGAAATCGAGGACCGCGGTCCCGGCAGCCTGGAGGGCGTGGACGCCATCCTGGTGCCCGGGGGCTTCGGCGAACGCGGCATTGAAGGCAAGATCGCCACGGTGAAATATGCCCGCGAGAAGCGGATCCCCTACCTCGGCATTTGCTTAGGAATGCAGGTGGCGGTGATCGAGTTCGCCCGCGACGTGGCCCACCTGGAAGGCGCCCACAGCACCGAATTCCTCCCGACCACGCCGCATCCGGTGATTGCCCTCATCACCGAGTGGCAGGACGAATCCGGCCATATCGAGCAGCGTAGCGCCGATTGCGACCTGGGCGGCACCATGCGCCTGGGCGGGCAGAAATGCCGACTGCTGCCCGACACCCTCGCCCGCAGCCTGTATGGCAAGGACGTGATCACCGAGCGTCATCGCCACCGCTACGAATTCAACAACCATTTCCAGAAGAAACTGGAAGACGCGGGATTGCGCATTTCCGGCAAGTCCCTGGACGGGCGCCTGGTGGAAGTGATTGAGATCCCCGACCACCCCTGGTTCCTGGCTTGCCAGTTCCACCCGGAATTCACCTCGACCCCTCGCAAGGGCCATCCCCTGTTCGCCGGCTTCGTGGGCGCCGCCCGCGAGCACTGCCTCGGCACCGCCGTCAAGGAACGCCAAGCATGAATCTCTGTGGCTTTGAAGCCGGGCTGAAGCAGCCCTTTTTCCTGATTGCCGGCCCCTGCGTCATCGAAAGCGAGCAACTGGCCCTGGACACCGCCGGGCAGTTGAAGGAAATGACCGCGCGGCTGGGCATCCCCTTCATCTACAAATCCTCCTTCGACAAGGCCAATCGCTCCTCCCTGGGGAGTTTTCGAGGCCTCGGCATCGAGACGGGACTCAAGATCCTGGAGACGGTGAAGCAGTCCGTGGGCGTGCCGGTCCTCACCGACGTGCACGAGGACACCCCCCTGGACGAGGTGGCCAGCGTGGTGGACGTGCTGCAGACGCCCGCCTTCCTCTGCCGGCAGACCAATTTCATCCAGGCGGTGGCGGCCCAGGGCAAGCCGGTCAACATCAAGAAAGGCCAGTTCATGGCGCCCTGGGACATGCAGAACGTGGTCAGCAAGGCCCAGGCCACGGGCAACCAGCAGATTATGGTATGCGAGCGCGGTGTCTCTTTCGGCTACAATAACCTGGTCTCCGACATGCGCTCCCTGGTGGTGATGCGCGAAACCGGCTGCCCCGTGGTATTCGACGCCACCCACTCGGTGCAACTCCCCGGCGGCCAGGGGCATGCCTCCGGCGGGCAGCGCGAGTTCGTGCCGACCCTGGCCAAGGCCGCCATTGCCGTGGGCATCGCCGGCCTGTTCGTGGAAACCCACCCCGATCCCGACAAGGCCCTGAGCGACGGCCCCAATTCCTGGCCGCTGGCGCGCATGCCCGAACTGCTGGGAGTGCTGTGTGCCATCGACCGCACCGTCAAGAACGCTGAATTGCTATAACGCCACGAGGCGGCAGGGACAGCCAGCCGAACCAGGTCGGCAAGACCCACCCTTCAAACTTCACTCAACCGTGGTACCGACATGAGCAAGATCACTGACATCAAAGCCCGCGAAGTGCTGGACTCCCGCGGCAATCCCACCGTCGCGGCCGACGTGGTCCTGGCCGACGGCTCCTTCGGCTCTGCCATGGTGCCCTCCGGCGCCTCAACCGGCAGCCGCGAGGCCATCGAATTGCGCGACGGCGACAAGCAGCGTTATCTGGGCAAGGGCGTGCTCAAGGCGGTGGAGAACGCCAATACCACCCTGCGCGAGGCCGTAATCGGCCTGGATGCCGGCGACCAGGCCGCGTTGGACGCTCGCATGATCGAATTGGACGGCACCGACAACAAGGGCCGCCTGGGCGCCAACGCCCTGCTCGCCATTTCCCTGGCCAGCGCCCGCGCCCACGCCGCATCCGTCGGCAAGCCCTTGTACGCCGCACTCAACACCACGGGCGAGTTCATCATGCCGGTGCCGATGATGAACATCATCAACGGCGGCGCCCATGCCGACAACAGCGTGGACTTGCAAGAGTTCATGATCCTGCCGGTGGGCGCGCCCAGCTTCCGCGAGGCCCTGCGCTATGGCGCCGAGGTGTTCCATAACCTGAAGAAAGTGCTGCACGACCGCGGCCTGGCCACCACCGTGGGCGACGAGGGCGGCTTCGCCCCCAACCTGTCCTCCAACGAGGAGGCCATCGAAGTGATCCTGGAGGCCATCGCCAAGGCCGGCTACCAGGCGGGCAAGGACATCTACCTGGGCCTGGACGTGGCCAGCTCCGAGTTCTACAAGGACGGCCAGTACGACCTGGCCTCCGAGAGCCGCAAGTTCGATTCCGCCGGTTTCATCGATTACCTGGCCGCCTGGGTGGACAAATATCCCATCGTCAGCATCGAGGACGGTCTGGCGGAGGGCGACTGGGACGGCTGGAAACTGCTCTCGGACAAGCTGGGCTCCCGCATCCAACTGGTGGGCGACGACCTGTTCGTCACCAACCCGAAGATTCTCAAGGAAGGCATCGACAAGGGCATCGCCAACTCCATCCTGATCAAGGTCAACCAGATCGGCACCCTCACCGAAACCCTGGAAGCCATCCGCATGGCCCAGGCCGCCGGCTACACGGCGGTCGTCTCGCATCGCTCTGGCGAAACCGAGGACAGCACCATCGCCGACCTCGCGGTGGCCACGGGCGCCGGACAGATCAAGACCGGTTCATTGAGCCGCTCCGACCGTGTGGCCAAATACAATCGCCTCCTGGTGATCGAGGAAGAGTTGGGCAGCCGCGCGGTCTACGCCGGGCGCAATGCCTTCAAACGCGCCATCTGACCCCTAGCCTGAACCTGCTTGAAGAAGCTGATCGTCTTCCTGTTGCTCCTGATCGGGCTGTTGCAATACCGGCTCTGGTTCGGTGACGGCAATGTGCTGGAGCTGCACCGCCTGGGCGAGCGCATCGAGGAACTGCGCCGGGAAGGCACGCGGCGGCAGGAACGCAACGCCGCCCTGGAGGCCGAGGTGATGGACCTCAAGCAGGGCACCGACGCCATCGAGGAAAGAGCCCGCCAGGACCTGGGCATGATCAAGGAAGGCGAGTTCTTTGTGCAGGTGATCGAGCATCAGCCGCCACCCAGCCCGGCGCCCGCCGCCAAGGAGACACCCAAGGGCACGCCGGTTCCAAAACGTCGCCGGGCGCGTAAACCGCCTTCCGATCCGGTGGAGGAGTTCGACCGGCAGGCGCAACCTTCGGCTGCTCCCGCACCGGCCAGGGCTGATTAGCATGACGGCGTGCATCCGCTACTGGGGCGTCGTCCCCGCCGCCGGCGTGGGCAAACGCATGGGCGGTGTCATCCCCAAGCAATATCTGGCCGTGGCCGGCAAGCCGGTGTTGCAGCACACCCTGGAGCGCCTGCTGGCGGTGGAGCGTTTCGCCGCCATCGCAGTGGCCCTGGGCGCCGAGGACGGCTACTGGCCCGACCTGCCCTGCGCCAATGAGGCCCGCATCGTCACCGCGCCCGGCGGCAAGGAAAGGGCGGATTCGGTGCTGGCGGCCCTGGTCCGGCTCGAGGAACTGGCTCATTTGGAGGACTGGGTGCTGGTGCACGATGCCGCTCGCATGTGCGTCACTCCTAGCGATGTGGAAAGCCTCATGGACCGACTGGCGGACCACCCCGTCGGCGGCATACTCGCCCTGCCCTCCACCGACACCCTGAAGGGTGTGGAATACGGCGTCATCGTCGACACGGTGAACCGCAACCATATCTGGCGCGCCCTGACGCCGCAGATGTTCCGCTACGGCACCCTGCGCTTTGCCCTGGAGGACGCCGCCCGGCGCGGACTGACCGTCACCGACGAGGCCAGCGCCCTGGAACTGCAGGGCCAGCGCCCGGCCATCGTGGAAGGCCGCCCCGACAATATCAAGATCACGCGGCCGGAGGATCTGCCCCTGGCCGCCTTTTACCTGGAGCAGCAATGTTTCGCATAGGCCAGGGCTACGACGCCCACAAATTCAAGGAAGGCGACGGTATCGTCATGGCGGGCGTGCACATCCCCTTCACCAAGGCCATGGCCGCCCATTCCGATGGCGACGTGGCGTTGCACGCCCTGTGCGACGCGCTCCTGGGCGCCGCCGCCCTGGGCGATATCGGCAAGCACTTCCCGGACACCGATCAATCCTTCAAGGGCATCGACAGCCGCATCCTGCTGCGCGACGTCTGCGCCAAGCTCAAGGGCATGGGCTACCGGCCGGTGAACGTGGACCTCACCATCATCGCCCAGGCCCCCAAGATGGCGCCGCATATCCCCGCCATGCGCGAAATCATCGCCAGTGACCTTGGGGTGGAACTGGATGCGGTGAACGTCAAAGCCACCACCACCGAAGGCATGGGCTTCGAAGGCCGCGGCGAAGGCATCTCCTCCCTGGCGACGGTGCTCCTGGAAAAACCGTGAGCCTGCCCCTGCTGCCCCACGCCTGGGGCGGACCGGCCGCCAAGGGCGCCCTCAAGGCCACGCCGGAGGACTTCGTCGTGGAAGAACTGCTGGGCTTTGAACCCAGCGGCGAAGGCGAGCACATTTTCCTGCGGGTGGAAAAGACCGGCGAGAACACCGACCACCTGGCCCGCCAGATCGCCCGCCATGCGGAAGTCCCGCGCCAGGCGGTGAGCTATGCCGGCATGAAAGACCGCAATGCCCGCACTATCCAGTGGTACAGCGTGCAGGTGCCGGGCAAGCGGGAAATCGACTGGTCCGGCCTGGCATCGGAGCGCGTGCGCGTGCTGGAAACGCGCCGCAACAGCCGCAAGCTCAGGACCGGCGCCCTGCGCGGCAACCGTTTCGAGATCGTCCTGCGCGACCTAGACGGCAGTCCCCAAATGATCGAGGAACGGCTGCAACGCGTCGCGGCGGACGGCGTCCCCAACTACTTCGGGCCACAGCGCTTCGGACACGGCGGGCGCAACCTGGAGCAGGCCCTGGCGATGTTTTCCGGCGAACTCAAGCTGCGCGACCGCAACCTGGCCGGCATCTATCTGTCGGCGGCGCGCTCCCATGTCTTCAATTCCGTCCTTGCCCGACGGGTCGTGGAAGGCCACTGGAACAAGGCCCTGCCGGGCGATGTGTTCATGTTCGGCGATTCGCACAGTTTCTTCCGCGAGGCCCTGAACGAGGACATCCAGCGCCGTGTCGAGGCCCGGGAGATCCACCCCAGCGGTCCGCTCTGGGGCAAGGGCGAACTGCCGACCAGCGAAACTCCCGGAGCGCTGGAGAGCGAAGTGGCCGAAAACCTGCAGGATTATTGCGGCGGCCTGGTGCGAGCGGGCCTGGAGATGGCGCGCCGGCCCCTGCGGCTTTGCGTGTCCGATCTCGGCTGGCGGTTGCTCGATGGCTCCGCGCTGCAGGTGAGCTTTGCCCTGCCCGCTGGCGCCTATGCCACCTCGGTCCTACGCGAGGTGGTGGATTTCCAGGGCGAACTGGACTGAGGCCGGCCATGGATGACGAACAACTGCTGCGCTACGGACGCCAGATCCTGTTGCGCCAGGTGGACATCGAGGGCCAGCAGAAACTGCTGGACGCCCGCGCCCTCGTTATCGGCCTGGGCGGACTGGGCTCCCCCGCCGCCATGTATCTGGCAGCCGCCGGCGTGGGACAGCTCGCCATCAGCGATTTCGATTCGGTGGATCTATCGAATCTGCAGCGGCAGATCATCCACGGCACCCCGGACCTGGGCCGGCCCAAGGCGGAATCGGCGGCCGATGCCCTGCGCCGGCTGAATCCGGACATCAGGGTAGAGGCTCTTAGCCAGCGCCTGGAGGAAGCCGAACTGCGGGAGCAGGTGGCGGCGAGCGACGTGGTGCTGGACTGCTCCGACAATTTCGCCACCCGCTTTGCCGTCAATGCCGCGTGCGTCAAAACCGGCACGCCCCTGATCTCCGGCGCCGTGATCCGCTTCGAGGGCCAGATCACGGTGTTCACGCCGGGTCGGGACGACAGCCCCTGCTACCGCTGCCTGTATGCCGAGGAGGGCGAGTTGGGCGACACCTGCGTACGCAATGGCGTCATCGCCCCCCTGCCCGGCATCATCGGCAGCATGCAGGCCCTGGAGGCCATCAAGCTCCTGCTGGGCCAGGGCAAGACCCTGCGCGGGCGGCTGCTTCTGCTGGACGCCCTGAGCCTGGAATGGAGGGAGATGAAACTTCGGCGCAGTCCCGGCTGTCCAACCTGCGGCGGGAAATGATACGGGCCCTTGGGGGAATTGTTCCCACCGACGGGTTGTTGCGTCACCAAATCACGCGACGTATACTTTCGCCCGAGCTTTCACGAGCCATGTTATAACACCTAACAACGAGCATTCTGGAGGTAGACGACATGAGATGGGAAAAACCGAGCTATAACGACCTGCGCTTTGGCTTCGAAGTAACGATGTACATCTACAATCGTTAATCCTGGCTGAATTCAAAAACGGGGCTCGCACTTAGGTGGGGCCCCGTTTTTATTTCCAGCGGCACGCTAACTGACGACAGGCCAGCATGAGAATCAGGGTATTAGGAGCCGGGGCCGGCGGCGGCTTCCCCCAATGGAACTGCAATTGCCACAATTGCCGGCGCATCCGCTCCGGGGAGATGCGCGGGCTCAAGCGTACCCAGTCCTCCATCGCCGTGAGCAGCGACGGCCGACATTGGCTGCTGTTCAACGCGTCCCCGGATATCCGCGCGCAACTGGAAGCCTTCCCCGACATTCAGCCCCGGGAGGGCGTGAGGGACACCGGCATCCGCGCCGTCCTGCTGATCGACAGCCAGATCGACCATACCACCGGCTTGCTGATGCTGCGCGAGTCCACCCGGCCGCTGGACATCTATTGCAGCGAAATGGTGCGCCAGGATCTCTCCAGCGGATTCCCCCTGTTCACCATGCTGGAACATTACTGCAAGGTGAACCATCACCCGGTGCCCCTGGACGGATCGGGCTTTGAGATTCCCGGCATCGCGGACCTGAAGGTCTACACCCATGCCCTCAAGAGCAAGGCGCCGCCCTACTCGCCGCACCGCCACGATCCCCATCCGGGCGACAACATCGGCGTGATCGTGGAACAGATTTCCACCGGCCGCAGGCTCTACTACGCGCCGGGCCTGGGCGAGATCGAGCCCCACGTGGGCGCGGCCATGGCGGCTGCCGATTGCGTGCTGGTGGACGGCACCTTCTGGCAGCACGATGAGATGGCCCGGGCCGGCATCTGCGAGAAGCTCGCCCTGGACATGGGCCACCTGCCCCAGTCGGGCGAGGGCGGGATGATCGAAACCCTGACCACTGTCGCCAAGGGTCGAAAAATCCTGATCCACATCAACAACACCAATCCCATCCTCGACGAAGATTCGCCGGAACGCAAAACCCTGAATGAGGCCGGTATCGAAGTCGCCTACGACGGCCTCGAAATCAATCTGTGAGGAACCGATGAGCGAACACGAACAACCCTGGAGCCGGGAAGAATTCGAAGCGCGGCTGCGCGCCAAGGAAAAGTTTTATCACATCCAGCATCCCTATCACGTGGAGATGGCCGCCGGGAAACTGGACCGGGAGCAGATCCAGGGCTGGGTCGCCAACCGCTTTTACTACCAGATCAAGATTCCGGTGAAGGATGCCAACATCGTGGCCAACTGCCCGGACCGCGATACTCGCCGTCTGTGGATCCAGCGCATCCACGACCACGACGGCTGGGGCGAGGACGCCGGCGGCATCGAGGCCTGGACCCGGCTCGGCGAGGCGGTGGGCATTCCGCGCGAAGAACTGTGGTCCCTGGAGCGGGTGCTGCCCGGCGTCAAATTCGCCGTGGACGCCTATGTCAACTTCGCCCGCAACGCCAGTTGGCAGGAAGCGGCCTGCTCCTCCCTCACCGAAATGTTCGCGCCCACCATCCACAAGCAGCGCCTAGCAGGCTGGCCGGACCAATACCCGTGGATCGAGGCCGAGGGCCTGGCCTATTTCCGCAAGCGCGTCAGCCAGGCCAGTCGCGACGTGGAGCACGGGCTCGCCATCACCCTGGATCACTTCAAGACCCGCGAGCAGCAGGAGCGAGCCCTGGATATCCTACAATTCAAGCTGGACATCCTCTGGACCATGCTGGACGCCATGTGGCTGGCCTACGTGGACAAGAAGCCGCCCTATTTCAACGTGCCCGCCTGATACCCATGAGCCTTGAGCCCGGCAAACGTCTCGCCTTTTCGCCCCTGCACCGGCTGCAGTGGGAGGAAGCCCAGCAACGCCATGTGATCCTCTATCCGGAGGGCATGGTGGAGCTGAATGTGCCCTCCGCTGAGATCCTCAAGCTGTGCGACGGCAGCCACGATGCGGACGGCATCGTGCAAGCCCTTGAACAAAAGTTCAACGAAACCGGTCTGAGAGACGACATCTTCGGTTTCCTGGAGACCGCCCTTGCAAACGGTTGGATCAGAGCCCTTTAAGATCACCCCGCCGCGCTGGCTGCTGGCGGAGCTGACCTACAGCTGCCCGCTGCAATGCCCCTATTGCTCCAACCCCATCGACTTCGCCCAGCACGGCGCGGAACTGGGCACCGAGGACTGGCTGCGGGTGCTGTCCGAGGCGCGGGCCATGGGCGCGGTGCAACTGGGCTTTTCCGGGGGTGAGCCGCTGACGCGGCGCGACCTGGGCACCCTGGTGTCCCATGCGCGGCAACTGGGCTATTACTCCAACCTGATCACCTCCGGCTACGGGCTCACCGAGGCGCGCATCGCCGAACTCAAAGAGGCCGGGCTGGACCACATCCAGGTGAGCATCCAGTCGCCGGAAAAGGACCTGAACGACTTCCTGGCCGGAACCGAATCCTTCGAACACAAGAAACAGGTCGCCCACCTGGTCAAGAAGCACGGTTACCCCATGGTGCTCTGCGTGGTCATCCACCGTCAGAACATCCATCAGATGCGCGCCATATTGGACATGGCGGTGGAACTGGAGGCCGATTATCTGGAACTCGCCAACACCCAGTACTACGGCTGGGCCCGCCTCAACCGCGACCAGTTGCTGCCGACCCGCGAGCAGTTCCAGGCGGCGGAAGCCATCTCCCAGGAATACAAGGAAAAGCTCCAGGGCCGCATGAAGATCTACTACGTGGTGCCGGACTATTACGAGGACCGTCCCAAGGCCTGCATGAACGGCTGGGGCACCACCTTCCTGACCATCGCCCCGGACGGCACCGCCCTGCCATGCCACTCGGCGAGGGAACTGCCGGGCCTGCAGTGCCCCAATGTGCGTGAGATGAGCGTCAGCGACATCTGGCTCAAATCCGAGGCTTTCAACCGCTTCCGCGGCTTCGACTGGATGCCGGAACCCTGTCGCAGCTGCCCCGAGAAGGTCAAGGATTTCGGCGGCTGCCGCTGCCAGGCCTATCTTCTCACCGGGGACATGAACCGCACCGATCCGGTGTGCAGCCTATCGCCCGACCACCAGAAAGTGCTGGATGCCATCGACGCTGCCAAGGTCGATATGGACGCCTCGCAAGCCAAGCCGCTGGTGTTCCGCAACCCCAAAAATTCCCGCAGTCTCTCCACCTGACTCTGGCCTGATCCGGCAGCCGGATGGTACACGCGGCTGCGTCAACCTCGCATCGCTTCCGATTGGCCATACGACAGAATTTGGGTTACGATTGTAAGCCATTGTGTCACTGTCAAATTCTGCCGTTCTATTGTGTACCTGAAGCTGCCGCGCCTGTCGGCGTCCCTCCTCTGCCTGACCCGCCAGGGCCACGGGCATCGCGTAGCAGGCATGCTGTTTCCAGTCTTGCTATTGCTTGCAGGACTCGTCTTTTTCGCACCGCTGTACGCGCAGATCATGCTGGATTCGCCCGCCAGCTTCAGCATCGACGGCGACAGTGAAGACCTGATGGACTCCGCGGACGATCCCGATCCTTTACCTCCGCTGGCGGTATTCTCCTGCGTCCCCAACATCGGGAAATCGGGCCTGACGTCTCTTTACCGCGACGCCTGGGCGCAGGCTCCGAGCCAGCCTCCGGCAACCCCTCCTCCCATCGTCGGCTGATTCCATCCTTGCGCTTGGGGTTGCGGAGGAAACGCCCCCACTCCCGATTCTGCACGTGGCCACCACCCCGACCTGCTGGCGCCGCGTCATTGAAAGCAGCACTACCATGCATTCAAACCAGCTTCACCATCCCCCACCATCGGGACGCGCCGCTGCCCTCGGGTGTTTCTTGATCCTGCTCTGCAGCTTCGCTCCTGTCCAAGGGCAGACTCTGACACTAGGCCAGGTTCTGAGCCTGCTGGAAGGTCACAATCCGACCATGGCCGCAGCCCGCGCCCGCCAGGAGTCGGCGCAGGCCGCCATGGTGACCGCCAGGATGTACCCCAACCCGGAACTGGAAACCAGCGGCGGCACATCCACCGGCATCGGCCCGGGCTCATTGAACGGACCCAACGAGCAACTCCTGGTGGCCCAACCGCTGGACTTGCCCTTCATGCGGGAAGCGCGCCGCAAGGTGGCCGAGGCCGGCATTACCTCCGCCGACGAGGCCAACCGCTACGTCTGGCTTACCGTGCGAGCCCAGGCGCGCCAGGCATTCTACGAAATCATCCGGAGGCAGTCGGAACTGCAAATCGCCCAGGACAACGAGCGGCTGCTCAGCCAGATTCGAGATAAAGTCACCCTGCGGGTGGACGTGGGCGAGGCCCCCCGCTACGAGCAGGTGAAGGCGGAAGCGGAACACCTGAACGCGGTCAAGTTGCGGGAAAGCGCCATCGTACGCGTTGAAGACGCCAAGTCCGCCCTGCGCGCCCTTTTCGGTCCTGTCCTGCCGCGAAACTTCGACGCCCAGGGCGAATTGCCCGCGACCCTGTCGGACCTGCCGACCCTGGAAACCCTGCGCGATGAAATCCTGGCCCGCCAACCGGCGCTGCATCAGGCGCGTGCTGAAGTGGAGCGGGCAGAGGCAAAACTGCGCCTGGAAGAGAAGTCACGCTGGCCGGTGCCCACCCTGATCACGGGGGTGGAGCGCGATCCCGGACTGGAACAATGGCGCGTCGGCTTCGCCCTGCCCTTGCCCATCTGGAACCAGCGCCAAGGACCCATCGGTGAGGCGCGGGCGGACCTCCAGCAAAGCGAGGCCCTGGCCAATCTTCAGGAACTTACCGTGCTGCGCGAACTGGAGAGCGCCTACAACCGCTACCGCATCGCCCAGCGTCAGGTGGAAACCTTCGAGTCGGGGCTGCTGCGCCAGGCGGAAGCCACCCTCAAGGTGGCCGAGGCCGCGTACCGTCTCGGCGAGCGCGGCATCCTCGACTATCTCGATGCCCAACGCGTCTTCCGCAGCGTGCGCCTGGACTTTCTCAATGCCAGGTTCGACCGCCAGGCCGCCGTCATCGACCTGGAGCGCCTGCGCGCCACCGAATTGAAGGATATCCAACCATGAAGTCCCTCAGACTCCTGTTAATCCTCGCCATGCAGGGCTCCTGCCCGATGGCGCAAGCCGAAACCCCGAAATCGGTCAACCCGCCCCAGTCACTACTTTCCCAACTCAAGGTCAGCACCATAGGACAGGCGGAAATCCGCGACTCCCTGCGCGTGCCTGCCCGTGTAGAACTGGACCAGCAGCGCGTGGCCCGCATCGGCGCCACGGTCACCGGTCGCGTTACGGAGATTCGCGCCGTGCTGGGCGACGAGGTGAAGAAAGGCGAAATTCTCGCCATGCTCAACAGCACGGAACTGGGCGCCGCCCAATCGGCTTATCTGAAGGCCAGTTCCCAGGTCAACCTGCGCCGTCTGGCGGTCAGCCGCGCGCGCCGACTGCTGGAGAGCGACGTGATTGCCTCGGCGGAATTGCAGGAGCGGGAAAGCATGCTGGGCGAGGCGGAGGTGGACCTGCATGCCGCCGAGGACCAACTCAGGGTCATGGGGATGTCCGAAGCGGATTTGACGACCCTGGCGCGGCAGCGCACCATTCATTCCTTCTCCCCCATCACCGCCAGCCTCGCCGGCATCGTCATCGAGCGTAAGGTGACCCTGGGACAGGTGGTGCAGCCCGCGGATGCCCTGTTCACCGTCGCCGACCTCTCCCAGGTCTGGGTGGTTGCCGAAATTCCCGAGCAGCAGGCACGCTGGGCGCGGGAGGGCGACGAGGCCAGTGCCGAGGTGCCAGCCTTGCCGGAAGAGAAGCTGAATGGCAAGCTCATTTTCGTCGCCGACGTGGTGAATCCGGAAACCCGTACCGTCACCGTGCGCATGGAGGTCCCCAACGCCAAGCGCATCCTCAAACCTCAAATGCTGGCCACCCTGCTAATCCGCAAGGAGGGCGTGCAGGAATTGGTAGTGCCGGACTCGGCGGTGATCCGCGAGGACAACCATGACCACGTGTTCATCCAGACCGGCCCCGGCACCTTCGAAATGGTGCGAGTGCGGCTGGGCGACAGTGAAGGCAAGATGCGCAGCGTCGAAGACGGGCTCAAGGCCGGGCAACGCGTAGTGGTGGATGGGGTGTACCACCTGAACAACGAGCGTCTGCGCAAGGAGCTGGAGTAGGCCATGATCGAGTCCCTAATCCGATCGGCTCTCGACCAGCGCATCGTGGTCGTGGTGGTGGCGGTGGCCCTGGTGTTCTTCGGGGCGCAGGCCGTGCAGCACCTTTCCGTGGACGCCTTTCCCGATGTCACCAATGTCCAGGTGCAAATCGCGGCGGAAGCCCAGGGCCGTTCGCCCGAGGAAGTGGAGCGATTCATCACCGTGCCCCTGGAAATCGCCATGACCGGCCTGCCGGGGCTCACCGAGATGCGCTCTCTGAACAAGAACGGCTTGTCCCTCATCACCCTGGTGTTCACCGACCAGACCGACGTGTACTTCGCCCGCCAACTGGTGATGGAGCGACTGATGGAGGTGGGCAAGAGCCTGCCGGAGAACGTCATTCCCGTCCTCGGTCCGGTGTCCACAGGCCTAGGCGAGGTCTACCAGTACACTCTGGACCGGGACGACGACGGCGAGCGCGAACTCGGCCCCGAGGAACTGGCCAAGCGCCGAGAAGTCCAGGACTGGGTGGTGCGGCCGCTGTTGCGCGGCATCCCGGGCGTGGCGGAAATCAACTCCCAAGGCGGCTATGTCAAGCAATACCAGGTGTTGGTCAATCCGGACCGCATGCGCCACTACCGCATCAGCCTCGACGACGTCTATTTCGCCTTAGCCCGTAACAATGCCAACAGCGGCGGCGGTGTACTGCGCCATTACGCCGAGCAATATCTGATTCGCGGCGTGGGCCTCATCCGTAACCTGGACGATATCGGCAACATCGTGCTCAAGGAGGAAAACAGCGTGCCCATCCACATCCACGATGTGGCGGACGTGAAAATAGGCCACGAGGTGCGGGTGGGCGCGGTTATCAAGAACGGCTACACCGAGTCCGTCGGCGGCATCGTCATGATGCTCCGTGGCGGCAACGCCAAGGAGGTGGTGAGCCGCATCAAGGAGCGGGTGCGGGAAATCAACGACAAGGGCATGCTGCCCGGCGGCCTCAAGATCGTGCCCTACTATGACCGCAGCGAACTGGTGGACGCCGCCCTGCACACGGTGACCAAGGTGCTGATCGAGGGCATCGTGCTGGTCGTCATCATCCTCTTCCTGTTCCTGGGGGACGTGCGCTCCAGCCTGATCGTGGTGAGCACCCTGATCGTCACCCCCCTGGTGACCTTCATCGTCATGAATCAACTGGGACTGTCCGCCAATCTCATGTCCCTGGGCGGATTGG
This sequence comes from Methyloterricola oryzae, assembly GCF_000934725.1. Classification (NCBI taxonomy): domain Bacteria; kingdom Pseudomonadati; phylum Pseudomonadota; class Gammaproteobacteria; order Methylococcales; family Methylococcaceae; genus Methyloterricola; species Methyloterricola oryzae. The sequence goes on along the minus strand of NZ_JYNS01000013.1, from coordinate 66,840 downwards.
CCATCGCCATCGGCCTGATGGTGGACGGTTCGGTGGTGGTGGTGGAGAACGCCTTCCGCCTGCTCTCAGAGCGCCGCGGACGCGCCACCAGCCGCATCCGCGTAGTCCTGGCGGCGGCCCAGGAAGTGGCGACGCCGGTACTGTTTGGGGTCGGCATCATTATCCTGGTGTTCCTGCCCCTGATGACACTGCAAGGCATGGAAGGCAAGATGTTCGCGCCCCTGGCCTACACCATCTCCATCGCCCTGCTCATCTCCCTGATCGTCTCGCTGACCCTCTCCCCGGTGCTGTGCTCCTACATGCTGATCGGCCACGAGGGCGAGGAGCACGATACCCGGATCGTTGCCTTCCTCAAGCGGCCGTACCTCAAACTGCTGGACTGGGCCATGGCCAACGGCAAGACCGTCGTCATCGCCTCCGCCGCCCTGTTCGCCGGAACCCTGGCGCTATTGCCCCTGCTCGGCACTTCCTTCATCCCGGAAATGAAGGAGGGCTCCATCGTGCCGGCCATCGACCGCATGCCCAATATCTCCCTGGAGGAAGGCATCAAGATGGAGATGGCGGCCATGAAGATGGTGATGGAAGTGCCCGGCGTGCGCATGGTGGCCACCAACATCGGCCGCGGCGAAAGCCCGGCGGACCCGCAGGGCCAGAACGAATCCACCCCCATCGCCACCCTCAAACCCCGCGAGGAGTGGCCCCCGGGCTGGACCCAGGACGATATCGCCGATGCCCTGCGCGACAAGCTCAAGGAGAACCTGCCGGGGGTGCAGATCGTCATGGCCCAGCCCATCTCCGACCGCGTGGATGAGATGGTGACCGGCGTGCGCTCCGACGTGGCAGTAAAGATTTTTGGCGACGACATCGCTGAACTGAAGCTGGCGGCCTCCGAAATCGCGCGGATCGCCAGCGAGGTGAAAGGCTCCCAGGACATCCGCATCGAGCGCACCACCGGGCAGCAGTACCTGAACATCCAGATCGACCGGGAGGCCATCGCCCGCCATGGACTCAACGCCTCCGACATCCACGACGTCATCGAGACCGCCATCGGCGGCAAGGTCGCGACGGAGATCTATGAGGGCGAGCGGCGCTTCTCGGCGGCGGTGCGCCTGCCGGAATCCTTCCGCGACAGCGTCGAGGCCATTTCCGGCATCATGCTCACCTCTCCCAACGGCGCCCGTGTGCCCCTGGAAGATCTGGCCGACATCCGCCTGATGGATGGCCCTGCCCAGATCAAGCGGGAAATGGCCAAGCGCCGCATCGTGGTGGGCATCAACGTGCGCGACCGCGACCTGGGCGGCTTCGTCGCCGAGCTGCAGCAGGCGGTGGGCGCCAAGGTCAAACTGCCGGAAGGCTACTACCTGGAATGGGGCGGCCAGTTCCAGAACATGGAGCGCGCCATGGGCCACCTCAAGCTCATCATCCCCATCACCATCGGCGCCATCTTCTTCCTGCTGTTCATGCTGTTCAGGTCGCTGCGCTTCGCGGGCCTGATCATCCTGGTACTGCCCTTCGCCTCCATCGGCGGCGTCATCGCCCTGGCCATAACCGGTGAGTACCTGTCGGTGCCGGCCTCGGTGGGTTTCATCGCCCTTTGGGGCATAGCCGTGCTCAACGGCGTGGTGCTGGTATCCTACATCCGCAGCCTGCGCGATGATGGCATGGGTCAGATCGAGGCGATCCGCCGCGGTTGCGAACAGCGTTTCAGGCCGGTGATGATGACGGCCACGGTGGCCCTCCTGGGCCTGGTGCCCTTCTTGTTCGCCACCGGTCCCGGATCTGAGGTGCAAAGACCCTTGGCGGTCGTGGTGATCGGCGGACTCATCACCTCGACCCTGCTGACCCTAGTGGTGGTGCCCACCCTCTACCGCTGGTTCGAACAAAAACGCGTGGAAGCCTGAAAGGAGTGCCGATGAAAGAGATCAAGGCAGTCATACAGCCGGTCAAGCTGCAGAAGCTGCGCAACGCACTCGTGGCCCTACCCGGTTTCCCCGGCATGACGGTGAGCCGCGCAGAGGGCTGCAGCCCACCCATCGAGCATCAGCGCAGCCGGCTCGACATCCACGCGGAACTCACCGACTTCTCGCCCAAGGTGCGCATCGAGATCCTGGCGGCCGATGACCAGGTGGCGGAAATCGTCCAACTCATCCAGGAAACCTGCCAGACCGGCCACATGGGCGATGGCATCATCTGGGTCACCCCGGCGGAAGGCTTCCTGCGCATCCGCAATGGCAAGAGCGGCTGAATCCGCAGAGCGCATTGAACCTGGACTACGACGGCCTCAAAGCATTTCCGCAAGCTGCTCATGGACTACTTCAAAGTCTGGGCACGAAATCAGAATAGCCGGCTGCATAAGTTATAAGTTCTGCGGATCCGGCGCGGACGAAATCCACCATCTCGTCCCCGATGCTCGCCAAACGGGCGCTTAATGGTTGCAGTTAGCTTATGCAGCCCCTGGAGGTTTTGTCGAAGGGAGATTGGGGAATAAGCGGCAACATTGACCTATGGCGCTGAATAAAAGAAAAGCCTGGTGGGTGCGCCCCGCTCCAGGGACTGGCCTGGAGCGGTATGGTCAAGCGCCCGAACTTAGAGTGGCTGCAGCACAGAGGCCAGTCGCAGGATTTCGCGATCGACCTCCTTCTTTCCGATATCCGGCGGTACCGGATGCTCGGTCTTCTGATAGCCCGCAAGGATGGTTTGCACGTAATTCTGCGTCTCGGCGAAGGGCGGAACCCCGTGGTATTTGTCCACGTTGTTCTCGCCGGCATTGTAGGCCGCCAGCGTCAGTTCCACGTTCCCGCCGAAGTGGCGCAACAACCAGTGGAGATAGGCCGTGCCACCCTTGATGTTCTCGATGGGGTTCCACACATCCCTGACGCTGAAGCGCTCGGCGGTCTCCGGGATCAACTGCATCAAGCCTTGGGCGTTCTTGCCCGAGAGGGCTGCGGGATTGAACGCCGACTCGGCCTGAATGACGGCCATTACCAGATCGGGATCGATGGAATACTTGGGCGCGATCTTGTGCACCCAGCCCTCGATCAGGTCCTTGCCGGGACCCGAGAAGCGCGCCGGCGGCTTCCCGGAGAAGCTGCGCTTGGCCACAATCACGGCGGGCCGCTCCGGCCTGCAGTCGGAATCCTTGACGGGCGTCACATCGCTGTGCCGGACCAGCATGCGGCCCGCAAACGCATCGCCCTGCTCAGCGGCCTTCTTGAACCAGCCCATGGCCCGCGCCTGATCCAGTTCCACGCCGCGCCGGTTCATGTACATCCAGCCCAGACTGGAGGCTGCTTCCCGGTCACCCAGCAGCGCCGCCTTGCAGTAGAGCCGATACGCCTCGGCATAATCGGGCTTGCCGCCGCGACCGCGCTCGTACCCAGCTGCTTCCATTCTGAACTCACGCGCTTCGTTCACATCGACCGCTCCCCAACTCACGCTGGACAGAGAGGTCAAAAGAACGAACAGGGTCGATTTGATTGGATTCATGGGCACCTGAGTCTTTAAGCTGTTGCATGGCGACTCTTATTTAGCATTTTTAGTACCAGACCGCAAATTCTGGGGCTTTACGGGAAAGTACGGAGGTGTCTCGGCACCTGTCTGCCGATAATGTAAAAAATTTCGACACCCCGTTACCGTATGGATTTTCCACACCATTCCTGCGCTCCCGGGGGAGGTGTAACACCGATGTGACAGATCAAAATTTGATATCAAAATCCCCCTTGCCGATCCCGACTGGCGCTTCTGGGCGACAGAAAAATTGGGATCACGGCGACGTTGAGCTTTCAGTGTCACAATTTTTTACACTTTGCGGCGTACAGATTCGGTTCCCACCGCCAGAGACGCCCCAACACGAAGTCTAACCACCATTGGCACGCCACCTGCATATACTGGACTCAGACCAGTTCATGCCTCTTGCCCACAGGCGAGCACCGGCTTCCGTCCCATGACGCGGCCGTGAACTCGAACAACGGGTGATTACGGTTGGCTGCGCGCTATCATTTAAAATTTGCAGGAGTCCTTGATGTCCAGATTCTCACCGCTCACAGCACTTTGCGGCCTGTTGCTCACCACCCCGCTGCTGGGCCATGCTGCTTGCCCGGCCGTTGGTCAGCCGGTCATTGTGGCGCAGGCCGGCGTGGTGAACGTTACGATGCACGCCCCTGAAAACCCGAATGCAGCCTACACAAGCAAGCTATATCTGGACGGTGATCCGGTGTACGGCAGTGTCGCGATATTCGAGAGCCATCCCTTGAACACGAGCCAGACCACACCGGAGGGAACCACTTTATCACTCGGAAGTTTCGAGGCAGGCCACGAACTGGTGTTCAGACTGGAGGCCCAGAATGAAACAACCAAGGAAAAATTCATTTTCTACTCAGGGAACCAGTCCCGTAACGCCGGTCCTGACGCCGACGGTTCGCTCGGTCTGCCCGGTCTGCCCCACGCCGCCCTGAGTGCGTCGGGGAGCGGCGACATCGTCGTTCGCTTCGAAGACGCTCCAGGCAATGGCGAATGCCCGGACGGCGCCGGAGCCTTTACCGACTTCACCTTTGCCGTCGACAATGTTGAGACCGTTCTATCTCCCGACCGATTTCTCAGTTACAAGGCCAAACCGGCCAAGGTCACCAATACGACTCTGGCCTTGACTGACGCCACAGGAGCCTTCTCCGCAAGCATCAGCAAACGCGCCAGCTTGGCCAACCCGGCCAAGATCGGCGTCACGGAAATCATCAGCCCGGATCCCAGCCTGGTCGGTTATAGCCTTACCAAGCCCCTCAACCGGAAAGCCAAGTTCAGTGTGGTCAACGAATTAGGTTCCTGGACGGTGAACACCAAGAAGCTGGACCGCATTCTGCTGCCTTCCTCGGCGGACAAGTCCGCCCCGACTTCCGCGCCACAGTTGTCCAACCAGGGCGTGGTTGATACCTATGCCTGCTACACCACCAAGGTCAAGGGAAAGAAAAACCTGAATAGCACCAAACAGTTGCAGGACGAATTGAGTGCCCAGCGTCGTTACAAGGTGACCACGCCCAGTCATTTCTGCGCCCCAACCGGCAACAATGGCGCCTCCGCGCAGCGGCCCGACACATTCCTGATGTGCTATGCCGTCACGCCGACCGGCAAGCCCGCGGGAACGGTCAACATAGCTAATTCATTGGAATCGGCAGCTGCCAAGGTGCAGAAGGCGGACGAGTACTGCGTGCCTTCCACCGCCACCAAGCAATAGCCAATCTTATGCCCCTGGGAGCGGCCTTGGCCGCTCCCCCCTCTCGCGCCGAATGCAACTATTACGGCGTCGCTAGCCCCCGTCTCCGCGTGGTATTACCACTTGCGGCACCTCAAAACGGAATTTCGCGGGAAGCGAGTCCCACCGATTATCCAAAGACACGGCACTTTGCCGCCCTGCGACACTGTACCCTAGGCATACAAATCACACCGGTGGCCGTTCCCCGCTTAGGCAGTGCCTAAAGGCAACACCACAAACATGTTATATCGTAGCAATTTCGACTACGACCATCAGACCAGGCCCTGCTCGCGCTCGATACAGCGGGCGCAGACGCCGTGCACCTCGATGGCCTTGTGGTGAACCAGAAATCCCGCCCGCAGAATTTCACGGCTGAGGGCGCTCATCACATCGGGCGCCGGCCGTTCCTCGACTTCCTCGCAGCGCTCGCAGATCAGTAGCAAGAGTTCGTGCTGTGATTCGGAACAGACGCATCCGACAAAGGCGTTGAGACTCTCCACACGGTGAATCAGCCCTTGCTCCATCAGGAACTCCAGCGCCCGGTATACGGTCGCCGGCTTCGCGGCATAGTCGGACGGCTTGATCCTTTCGAGCAGATCATAGGCCTTGACTGCTTTGTGACTGTCCCAGATCAATTCAAGCACGCGCCGGCGTATGGGCGTCAGGCGGACACCGCGGGCCTGGCAGAGGTGTTCCGCCGTATGGATGGCCTTGTTGACGCACGACTTATGGTCATGCCCGGTCATGGCACTCATGAATGGCTCCTCGATACAGGGTTATAACGTAGCACAAGCGGACCACCCGCGGCAATTGCGGGCTGCCCTGCCAATTGCGGGGTCCAAGCTACTGGAAGATGATCAGTACAGGGGAAAAGCCGAGGCGGAAATCAGGCCTTGATTTACGCCACCAGCGAAGACGCAGACCTCTGCTGAGAGTCTACGCTACTGGCCTGGAACCTTGAGGAACTTAGGCAGGTGCGCTAGATCCTGCCAGAACGGAAGGCCGTCCATGGGCGCGATCTCGCGGCGCGGCTTACGCGAAAGGCCTGATATCCAGTCCGCGGGAATTGCGTAGTTGCGGCCACTGTGTCCTGCGGAGAAAAACGTGGCCAAGCCCATCAGCTTACCGGCGTCATCGAAAATGCCGCCGCCACTGGCTCCCTCGGTAAGATCGGCCGAGGTTTCGATAACCAGACTGTTCTTGAAAGCGTGCAGCGACTGCACGCTCCCTTGGGAGAAAGCTATCCCGGTCGCACGCGGATAGCCGTACAGGTATAAGGTCTCACCCACTTTCAGACTGGACGAGCGACCCAAGCGGGCAACCGGCAGTTGCAGTTCCGGTGCGTCCAGCAGGCAGAGGTCCTTCTCTACGTCTGCCCGCTGGGCGCTGGCCTTGACCTGTTGCGCCCCTTTGTTGATCACCACCACTTTGGATTTCTGCGTTACATGACAGTTGGTGGCCACACGTCCCGGCGCCACCACAACGCCCGAGCCCAAGGCAACCCGGCCGGTTCCCGGATAGCCCTGAATCTGCACCACGCTCAAAGACAGCGTGTGGTCAATATCCGCCCAGGCCGCAGCCGCGTAACACCCGCCCGTGACGACGCCAATCCAAGCCAGCCAAGCAACCATAGCCCCTCCCGCAAGAGCCCGACAATGCCATTCTAACCTTGGAATCGCCGATTTCGGGAAAAGTTCATGGGTGTTCGTCAGGCAGCGACGACGACGCCCACCGCTCGGGGCAGATCAGCCGCGCAGATAACGGGCGCGGACCGCCTGGGCCAGCTCGTGCACCGCCATCGCGTAATGGGTGCTGTGATTGTAACGGGTGATGACGTAGAAGTTTTCGTGGCCCAGCCAGTATTCGTCGCCTTGCGCCGCGCGCAGCCGCAGCAAGCGGACACGCTGCCCGTCGGGACAATGGTCGGCCGGCTGAATGCCATAACGCTGCAACTCGGCGAGCGAATATTGCGCGTCGTAACCGCTCTCAAGACTCTCCACCGCGGAGCCCGTGACCACGGCACGGGTCACCACCGGCTCCCCACTGCGCCAGCCGTGCTGGGCGAAATAATTGGCGATGCTGCCCACCGCGTCGTCCGCTTCCCACAGGTCCCGGCGGCCGTCACGGTTGAAATCCACCGCCCATTTCAGGAAGCTCCCCGGCATGAACTGGCCCAGCCCCATCGCCCCGGCAAAGGAACCGACCGGCTCGGTAGGGTCGATGCCTTCTTCCCGGGTCATGATCAGAAAGTTTTCCAACTCCTCGGCGAAATAATCACCGCGACGCGGGTAATCGAACGCCAGGGTGGTAAGCGCATCCACGATGCGGTGGCTGCCCAGGTTGCGCCCGTAGATCGTTTCCACCCCCATGATGCCGATGATGTACTCAGGGGGCACGCCATAGCGTTCGCTGGCCCGACGCAGGGCCTCCGCATGCCGGTTCCAAAAGGCGGCACCGCCCGCGATATGGGCCTCCGTCAGAAACTGCGCGCGATAGCGGGTCCAGGCCCCTGGCCGCGGCGAAGCAGCCGCGCCGGCTTGCCGCGCCATGTAGTTCAAGGTCCAGTCCTTGCGGCTCACCTGGGAGAACAGGCCGTTGAGGTACTCCCGGGTGAATCCGTGCCGTGCGGCCATACGATCGATAAATTGATCAACCGCATCGTAGCCCGCGTAGTCGCCTAACACCCGCGTGGCCCGGTAGGGCCCAACCGGCTCACTCAAGGGCTTGCTCGCCGGGATGACTGGGGCAGCCGTCGCTTGCATGGCTGATGGCGCCGGCATCTGCCGCGCGATTCCAGAGGCTGGCGGCGCCGCGACGGCAGTGCGCAAGCCAGCCTTGTGCTGCGGCGGATTGGATGTGCAGCCCGGCGACAGCAAGGCGAGGGTCAGCGTCAACACAAATGAACGGGAACGTCTGGTCATGGCAAGATGAAATCCGGAAAACGGGTGAGTGTCTCGCTCAGAAAGGGCGTCGCAATCAAGCACCTTCGGCAGCCTCAAGAATAGCGTAGGCCACATCGGCAGCCTGGCGGTTCTCGCGAACGTCATGGACGCGAAATACCCGCACACCTGATGCAACACCCAGCGCGGTGGTAGCCACCGTGGCGGCGACCAGGGCCTCAGGGCGAGTCTCGTTGCAGACGGCGCCCATGAAACGCTTGCGGCTGGTGCCGAGCAGAACGTCATAGCCACTCGCGCAGAAACGTTGCAGATGCGCCATCAATTGCAGGTTGTCCTGCCGCCGCTTGCCAAAGCCGATGCCCGGATCGAGGATGATGTCCGAACGATCGATGCCCGCAGCCTCCGCAGCCCGCGCGCGATCCAGGAGAAAGTCCAGCACCTCGTCCACTGCGCGCTCGTAGTATGGACCATCCTGCATGGTCTTGGGGGTACCTTGCATGTGCATGATGACGAGGGGCACTCGCCGCCGCGCCGCCAGCGCGAACATCCCTGCATCGTCGCGCCCCGCAGAGACATCATTGATGAGGTCGGCACCGGCGTCCAGCGCCGCTTCGGCCACCCGGGACCGGGTCGTATCGATGCTGATGGCGCAGGTTTCCGGCAACCGGGCCCGCAGGCTCCGGACGACCGGCAACACACGGGCCAATTGCTCCTGTTCGCCCACGGGATCGGCCCCCGGCCGAGTCGACTCGCCGCCCACGTCGATGAGGTCCGCACCCTGCGACGCCATTTCCAGGCCACGCTCCACCGCCTGTTCGGGAGCATTGTAGAGCCCGCCGTCGGAAAAGCTGTCCGGCGTCGCATTAAGAATGCCCATAATCAGGGGTCGGCCCTGGGCGCGCAGCGCGTGATAACGGTTCATGGCAAGAACGAACGTGTTCAGCGATTGGGAGACAGATTGTCGAACTGGGCGAACCATTGCCCGGTTTCGTCCGGCGACGAAGGGTCGTAATACAGGGAACGCATCTTTAGCCGCCCGAACAGACCCAGTTCCGGCCCTGGAGGAGAAACCGTGCGAAACCCGGCGCCGCCCATCAACTGATGGGTGATGGTCTGGAACAGGCGCGACAACTGGCCGTCGCGCACCATGGTGTCCAGCATATGCGGCCCGGCGATCAGATAGAGACTGCGATACTCGCGCTCGCCCAGGGCCTTAACCAGTGGCGCCCCTTCCACCATGCGGCCGGCGCCCGCAAAGATTACGTCGATGCCCTGTTCGCGCCAGTACGCCACGCGTTCCGGGTCCGCCCGGCGCCCCGTCGCGACATAGCAGGGTTGACCAAACTGCCGCAAGGTATCGGGCAAGGGGAAATCCAGGCTGGCGCTCGCGATGACCACTGCCGGCTGCGCACTAAGCCCCTGATTCAATCGCCACTGCGCCAGGTCGGCCGACTCCTCGCGCAGGCCCACCTGCAGGATGTTGCCCAAGCGGCCCTGCTGCAGCGAGCGCAGATAGCCGCCGTGGGTGATCAAACAGTCGGCCTGGGCTTGAAGCTCCAGAAAAAGACGGAAATCGTCCGGGGTAGTCAGGCTCTTGGGCAGATAGGTCTCGCCGCTGCTGCTGTCTTCTAGGGCAATGCGCCCATCCAGGCTGGCGAGGAAATTGGCGTACACGAATGGCGTCGCCGGCGTGCCGAGTTCATGCAGGCCCAGCTTCAGGTATAGACCCTGCAATGGGACCGCTTCGAAAGGCCCCGGAAAAAGGCGGAAAATTTGCTTGTCCAATGCCGCTTGTGCGTTCAACTCCTATGAAACGGCCCGCCCCCTGCCTCGCCGAAACCAGACAGGGGAAACGGGCCCTCTCTCCGCCGCAATGCCTGCGGCTCGGTGTCTTATTTCGCTTCTTCCTTGGACTCGTCAGCCTTCATGCCGGAATTCATTTGCGACATGTTGTGGCCCGCATGGCCACCCTGCCCTGCACCGCCGCCGCTGTTGCCGGGGCCACCGCCGGAACCGCCGGCTCCGGCGCTGACACCTTGGGCCTGGCGCATGCCGATGGCGCCGCCGGATGCCTTGGCAATGTTCTCGGCGGTAAGTCCGCCCAGGGCCAGGGCATTGTCAACCACATAGTTGGTCACCGAGGAGACGTCCATGCGGTCCGCAAGGGGGCTGGTTACCACGGCCTTGATGGGATCGCTGGAAACCGAACCTGCCGCCGGAAAAGCCGTAATCACGATCGGATAACCCGCGCTGGCAGGAACCGTGACCGAGTATTTGGAATTGGTGAACTGGGTGCTGGCAACGATCGATCCGGATTTATCCTTCACCTCGATCTTGCCTTCCGCCACCGGACCTTTGTGGTCGGCGACGCTGCCGCTGATGTTGGCTTCCATGGGCGACTCGCTGGAGGACGATCCACCCGAAGGCCCGCTATCGCAGCCCACAACAGCCAGTCCGGTAAGCGCCAGGGCCAGCGCACAGACACCGATCTTCAGCATTGAAACCCGCTTAACGCCATGCAGTTGTTTTTCCATATTTTAATGAACCATTGCTATGTGAAAAGTACCGCGCCAGAAACGCCAGGAACACTTGATTCCTGACAGCTGCTAGTGAGCCGCGGTTTTATAGCATAGATTTCGGAACGGCGTAAGCAGTCCGCTGACTGCACGGACGGCGTCAGGCGGCGCCTTACGCCGCCTGACGCACAAACGCTGGGATTACCAGTTGGTATCGGTGGCGGCAGGCGCCTGGTGACGTTTCACTTCACCGCGCTGCATGCGGGCGAATTCTTCCAATTGCCGCTTGGCTGCATCGAATGCGTCGCGCAGCGCCACGTAGACGTCTTCATGGGCTTGCTTGTCGTGGTGCTCGCGGCTGACCACGATATGCTTGTTGGGTACGCTCAAATCGATGCGCACATGGTAAAGATTACCCTGGTGCTGATTATGGTGCTCGGTTTCGACGGCGACTTTGCAGCTAATGATGTGATCGTAGAACTGCTCCAGCTTGGCCGCCTTCTCGCGGATCTTGGTCTCGACGGCATCGGAGTGAGGAAAGCCACGAAACGTAATCTCTAGAGGTACTTGCATTGATGTTTCCCGTAAATCTTTGTCATTGAAATGCCGATCTCAGCATAGCTCATCAGGCTGCTGGCCGGCGAACACCCCATCCGAAACCACCCGCTAGACGTGCCTGCCAGAGGCTTACCCGGTGAGTCAAAGCGCAAGGTTAAAAGCCATTTATGGTACACAGAGAATGGGGCTCGTGTCGACTCCTAAGTCCCGCTCGAAGCATATTTGTGACGGCGGCTGAGGGTTTCCAACGAACGCGATTGCCACGGCAGTGGAAGTCGACGAGACGCCATCAAAATCCGGTGGCCCGCATTGAGCAGGATTCTAAGCAAACTGGATTTGGTGTTTAATCTTCGTAACCCACTCTAAATCGAATCAAGCCCTCTCTCCACCACGCCCCTGACCATGTCCGAGCACCAGAAGGATACGCTCCTCGCCGACTGGCGCGCCCGCGCCGCCCGCTTCGAAAACGTCATCAACCAGACCGTCCTGGGACTGGAGCAAGCCGTACGCTTGATCACCCTCGCCATCTTCGCCCGCGGACATGTCATGCTGGAAGGCGACGTCGGCGTAGGCAAGACCACCTTGCTTCGGGCCGTAGCCCGAGGCGTCGGCGGCGCCTACGAACGCATCGAGGGCACTATCGACCTGATGCCCAACGACCTGGTCTACCACACCTACATCAACGAACTGGGCAAACCGCAGGTGGACCCAGGCCCCATCCTCAAGCACGGGGAAGACCTTTCGATCTTTTTCTTCAACGAGGTGAACCGGGCCCGCCCGCAAGTCCATTCCCTGCTGCTTAGGGTCATGGCGGAACGCAGCGTCAGCGCCTTCAACCGCGAGTACTGCTTTCCCCATCTGCTGGTCTTCGCCGACCGCAATCGGGTGGAAAAGGAGGAAACTTTCGAGATCCCCTCGGCGGCGCGGGATCGCTTCCTGATGGAACTGCACATCGAGACGCCGGAGGATCCGGCCCTGCAGCGCGAACTCATGTTCAGCCCCCGTTTCCACGACGTGGACCGCCTGATCGACGCCATCCCGCCGGCCATCCTTCCGTATTCGCAGATTGCCGATGTTGCCCGCGTCATACAGACCAAGGTCCGCGCCAGCGACACCCTGCAGCAGTACGCCCTGAACCTCTGGCTGGCAACGCGCAAGCCCCAGGCATTTGGCGTCAGCCTCGAAGGAGTCGACATGGACCGCCTGCTGCTGGCCGGGGCCAGCGCCCGCGGCATGAGCATGATGATGCGCGCGGCTCGCACCCGAGCCTGGCTTGAAGGCCGCGACCATCTGCTTCCCGAGGATTTGCAGGCGGTATTCCGCGAGACGGTGGCGCATCGTGTCTTCTTCACGCCCGTCTATGAAATGCGCCGGACGGCGCTCATCGACGCCTTCATTGCCGAGATCCTGCGCCAGGTGGCGGCGCCTTGAGTCCAGGGCCCGGCGGCACCCGATGGCGGCGATGATCCGGGAATTCCACTACCAAGTGCCCTGGCGCGCATTCGGCGCCCACCCCGGCCATCATGCCGGCGTCTCGGTCGGCGATGGTTTCGAATTCCAGGGACACGCTTCCTGGCTGTCCCAGCCGGACCCGCGCCACCTCGACGTGCGCGCGACCCTGGCCAATCCCTTCGGCCACCTGATGGTCAAAAGTTTCCGCCAGAGCAGCGCCATTCCGGTCTACCTGCTGGCGGATCTGTCCGCCTCCATGGGCTTCGTGGGGACTCGCAGCAAGACCGACATGCTGGCCGAGCTCGCCGCCGCCATCGCCTTTTCCGCCTACCGCACCGGAGATCCCTTCGGGTTTTTCGGCTGCGGCGAGACCCTCCTGCCGGAACTGACCATCCCCTTGCGCTGGCACAAGGGCTTGGCCGGCGACCTGCGCGCGCGCTTGAGCCAGCTCAGGCCCTCCGGGCGCCACTTCGGCGGCCTGGCGGCCTGTGCGGCTGAAATGGGCAGGCGCAAGGCGCTGGTGTTTTTGCTGTCGGATTTCCATGCCGCGACAGGCTCGATCGAGCACACCTTGCAGGCCCTGCTGCACCATGACGTGGTCCCCCTGGTGCTGTGGGACAGCGCCGAGTATGCCAGGCTGCCGGCCTGGGGCTGGACAGAGTGGGCCGATCCTGAAACCGGCCAGCGGCGCCGACTGTTCATGCGCCCCTCCCTGCGGGCACGCATCCGAGCGGCCTACGCGGAACGCCGCGCCGAACTGCGCCATCTGTTCGTCAGCCACGGACGGGAACCCTTCTTCATCGAAGACCGGTTTGACGCCGACGCCCTCACCCGTTATTTCTTCCAGGCATGAAGCGCGCAACGGGCTTGCAACTTCCGGTAACGGCGCGGATGCTGCTCCCTCTCCTGGCCTGCCTCAGCAGCTTCCAGGGGCATGCCCGCGCGCTAGACTCGCGACTGGATAGGGACTTCGGCGCCGTCATGGGCTCCGTTGTGCATCAAAGCATCGTGCTGGAATCCGATCCCGGGACTCAGCTGGAAGACAATCTCCTGCCAGCAGCGGGCAGCCCCGTCAACAACTGGCTGGAAGTCCGCGGCAGCGGCTGGCGCCTGGAACAACACGACGGCCAAGCCAGGTTCCTGATCGACATCGACTACCAGGTATTCAAGGGCGTCAGGCAGCCGGAAAGCCTCACGATTCCGCCAATAGGCCTGAGCCTCAGGAAAGGCTCTGAATCGCTGCCCTTTGAAACCCCGCCCCTCGCCTTCAGCCTGTCTCCGCTGATTCCCGAAGACACGGCGGATGAGACGGTCACGCTACGTCCGCTGCATCCAGCGCCAGACCTCCCCGCGTCCGCTCATGGCGCACGATTGCTAGTCTGGTTGGCAGCACTGGCCAGCCTCGCGCTGTTTGCCGCCTGGCAGCTGGGCTTGCCGCCCTTCTTCGCAAGGGGAGACTCGCACGCTTTCTTGGCGACGGCCCGCGAAATTCGCCGTCTGCGCCGGGCACCGGCCGCGCCGGATACCTCCAGGCAGGCTTTTCTGGCCTTTCACCGGGCGCTCAACCGATACGCCGGGCGCACCGTGCTGGAAGCTCACTTGCCGAGCCTGATGGAGGAACGCCCGGAACTGGCCGAACTGCGCGGCGAACTGGAGGCCCTGTTCGCGCAGTCCCATCGCCTGTTCTTCATACCCGGGACCGTCGACACCGCGGATGCGTTTCCCCTCTCCCGCTTGGAGCAGATCTGCCGGCGATGTCAGCGCCTGGCCGGGAGGCGTGCATGAACCTGGCGTTTTCCCACCCCTGGGCCTTGGGACTGGCGGTCCTGGCGGTGATCCCGGCGACCCGCACCGGTCAGACGCGGCTCCACCATCCCGCGCTCATGCTGCTGCCCCAAGACCCGTTCTCGCAGTGGCTGGACCGGGGCTTGCGCGCACTGGGAAGCTTCGCGGCACTCTGCCTCGCCACCGCCATGGCCGGCCCCCATCAGGCGGAACAATGGCGCGAACGCATCGGCACCGGCGCCCACATCGTCATCCTGTTGGATCGCAGCAGCAGCATGAACGAGAACTTCTCGGGCCGTTATCTGGGCGGAAAAGCCAACGACAGCAAGAACGCGGTGGCCAGCCGTTTGTTGGGCGAGTTCGTGGCGCGCAGGGACAAGGATCTGTTCGGCCTCGTCGCCTTCAGCGCCGCGCCCATCTATGTCATGCCCTTGACCCAGGACCGCCTGGCCGTGCAGACCGCCATCGCCAGCCTGGGGCGGCGCGGCCACGGCGTCACCAACATCGCGCCAGGGCTTGCGATGGCCCTGGATTACTTTCGCGGCCGTCCGGTCACGGGCTCGCGCCTTGTCCTGCTGGTTTCCGATGGCGCCGCGCGCACGGAAGCCGAAACCGGGGACATGATCCGGCAGTTGTTTCAAGACGAGAAGGTGTCGCTGTACTGGATATACCTGCGCAATCCCAAGAGCGCGAGCCTTTCCGCGCCGCCACGGAATCCCAACGAGAGCACCACCCCGGAATTCTTCCTGCACCAGTATTTCCAGAGCCTGGGCGTCCCCTACCGGGCCTACGAGGCCGAGAACCCCGAGGCCGTGCAGCAGGCAATCCGCGACCTGGAGCAATTGGAGAACGATCCCCTGCATTATCTGGAGAAGCAGCCGCGGCGCGACTTGACGGGCTACTGCCTCGGCGCCGCGCTGGCAGCCCTGCTCGTGCTGACCGTGTTCCGGGCCCTGGAGGTGCGGAAATGGCCCGAGTGAAACGGCTGGCCCTACCGCCGTGGTGGTATCTGCTGGCGGCTATCAGTTTTGGCGGCGCGGCCTACGAGGCCTGGGCCTGGCATCGCGCAGCAGAATTGCAGGCATTCCTGGCACAGCCGGAGACGATCCGGGAGACGGACGAAACCCCGCCCCTCCTCCTGCTGGCCAAGGCCACGCACCTAGCGCAGACGGGAAGGGCTCAGGCAGCCATCCCGCTCTACCACCGACTGCTGGAAGCCGGCGATCCGCAGATTCGCGAATCCGCCCATCACAACCTGGCGACCCTATATCTGGACCAAGGCGCCAAACTCTGGAATGCGGTGGGCGTGCTCGAATACGCCCGCGTCAATACCTTGGTAGAACTGGCCAAGGAGAATTACCGTGAGGCGCTGCGCTTGAACCCGGAGAACTGGGATGCGCGCTACAACCTGGAATATGCCTGGCGCGTGACGCCTCCTCCGAAGGAAAAGTCCAAGTCGGACTTTAAAGGCAGCAAGTCCAGCGTCTACTCCACCCTACCTGGTTTGCCTGGGGGTGGGCCGTGACGATCCCGAATTGGCGACCCGGTTGGCGTTTCTGGACGCTGGCGCTGGCCCTGACAATCCTCGCTGGCAGCCTGCTGCACCCGACCATCCCCTGGCGCTCAGGAATGCACCGGTACCTGATGGTCCTGGACATCACCCAAAGCATGAACGCCCGAGACTACCACCAGGCAGACATGCCCAATGACCGCCTCGGTTTCGTGAAGGAATCCCTGCGCCGAGTGCTCGCCGAGATGCCCTGCGGCACGGAAATCGGCCTGGGCCTGTTCACCACCCAGCACACGCAGATCCTGTTCAAACCGCTTGAATTGTGCGAGCACTACCCGGTGATCGACGCTGTGCTGGCTCAGATCGACTGGCGCATGGCCTGGGCGGCGGACAGCCACATCGGTCACGGGGTGTTCGCTGCCCTGCGGGAAATCGGCGAGGCCGACCCCGACATCCGTCTGGTGTTCTTCAGCGACGGCCAGCAATATCCCACTGATGCCGAAGCCGCCTTTTTTCACGGTGTGCCTGGGCAGATCAAGGGCCTTTTGGTGGGAGTCGGCGGGACGCAGCCGGTCGCTATTCCCAAGCTGGACCGTGAGAATCGCCCACAGGGGTACTGGGACTACGCAGACCTGCAGAACTATGCCCCCTCTCCCGCCTCGCCCGAGGCACGCAGCCACGACACCACCTTGTTCCGCTCCCGCCTGGACGAGGCCAATTTGCTGGAACTGGCACAGCGCACCGGATTGGGCTACCATCGCCTGACTTCCCCCGATGACTTGCTGGACGCCCTGCAAGCCAAGGAGTTGGCTCAGAGGCGGGTTGTGCCGGCGGATCTGCGCCCACTGGCCGCGGGTCTGGCCCTGCTGGCTTTGCTGGCCACCACCGGCTTGATGTGGCGCCCCGAGCGGGCCGCGCGAAGCGAGACAGACGCATGAATCCGGGCAAGGGACTGATGCTGCTGGGGGGCTGCCTGTTCCTGGCAGGGTTGATCTGGGCTTACTGTCCGGGCTTGATGACGTGGTTCGGCCGGCTCCCAGGCGACATCCGATGGGAAGGCAAAAGCGGTTACGTGTTCATTCCCATCACATCCATGCTCCTGACCAGCCTGCTGCTCACACTCATCTTCAACCTGTTTTTCCGCAAGTAAATGCACCGCCGGATCCGACCATGCCGCTATACCTCTGGCCCTTCCGGCAGATCAGGCGCAACCGCATCCTGAGCCGGGGCCTCGTGCCGGACCGGCTCTGGCGGCGCTGTCTTGACGATCACCCGATCCTGGCCGGACTCAGCACGGCGGATGAGCAGCTACTGCGGGAACTGACAACGGTGTTCCTCCGGGAGAAGCGCTTCGAGCCCGTCCAGGGGCTGGACCTGAACGAGTTGATGAAGACGAGCATCGCGGTTCAGGCCTGCCTGCCCATACTCCATCTGGGAATCGACAGTTACAACGACTGGTCCACCATCATCGTGTACCCGGCGGAGTTCGTGCGCCCGCGCCAGGAGTTTGACACAGCCGGCGTCTTGCACCAGTGGGAGGAATGGCTGGGAGGAGAATCCTGGGAGCGTGGCCCCGTAGTACTGTCCTGGTGCGACGTCGAAGCGTCCGGTTGGGGCGATGGCTACAACGTGGTGGTGCATGAAATGGCGCACAAACTGGATATGCGCAACGGCGACGCCGACGGGTATCCGGCGCTGCATCGCGGTATGCGGCCAAGCGAATGGAGCCAGGCCTTCACCAGCGCCTACGAGGACCTTGCGCGGGTGGCCGAACGGGGACGGGAGCCCGATATCGATGACTACGCCACGGAAAGCCCGGCTGAGTTCTTTGCGGTGCTCAGCGAATATTTCTTCGAGAGGCCAGATCTGGTCGCCGAGCGCTACCCGCAGGTGTTCCAACAGCTCCGGCTTTATTACCGCCAGGACCCCGAGACACGCCTGCCCATGCGTCCTCAGCGGGGGCGCTGATCGTCGGCCACCACCAGGGTCACCCGGCGGTTGCGTGCGCGGGCCTCTGCACTGTCATTGCCGGAACGGGGTTGCGTGTCGGCCAGCCCCACCGCCCGAATCCGCTCGGAACTAATCCCACGGGCAATCAGGTAGCGCGTGACCGCCGTGGCTCGCGCCGTGGACAACTCCCAGTTGGAGGGAAAACGGGCACTGGCGATGGGCCGGTTGTCCGTATGGCCTTCCACGTAAAGGGTGCCGCTTTGCTGCTGCAGGACGGGCAGCAACCGCTCCAGGAGCGCCTCGCCGCCGCCCTTCAAGTCCGCGCTGGCAGGATCGAAAAGGATGGCTTCGCTCAGTTCCAGTTGCACGCCGCGCCCGGCGGTCAGGATCTCCACCTGACTACCTTGGGTCTCGGCCCCCAGCGCCTGGGCGATCCGCTGCCCGGATTGTGCCATGGTCAGGCGCGCTGCCGCGGACACGGTGTCCCTCGCCACGGTCTTGTAAACCGGATTTGTATCCCGCGGGGCCTCCTGCGGCAGTTGGCGGCTGAAACTGCTCAGCGCCGACTGCGCCCGCATGGTGGAAACCACGGGCTCGGCGCTGTTCTTGGCCGGGACATTCGACCCGGCCATCGTCTTCTTTTTTGGCTTGTTCGTCGAAGCTTTGCTGGTAGCGCTAGCGGCACTGAGCTTGGCGCTGGGCTTGTCCGTCGGTACCAGGGCCTTCTGGTAGGCGAACATCAGCACGAAGAAGGCGAACAGGATCATCATCACGTCCAGGTAGCTCAAGATCCAGACGCCCTGATCGTTGCCTCGGGTTTCGCCGGCGGATTTCCAGGGATCGCCGTCCGCGGGCCGCAACTCGGCCTGGGCCAACAGGGAATTCTGACGGTCGCGTTGCAACATGGCTCAGACCCCGGCTTTTTCAGGAAACCTGATTGACGGCGCCCAGGGACAATTCGTCCACCTGCTCCAGGCGTTCGGCGGGCGCGAGGTAGGCGTCCAGATAGTCCTGAATCAGGCGAGGATGGCATTTCTCGTGCATCATGAGGATGGCCTCCTGCTGCACATGCAGCCAGGCCAAGCGTTCGCGGGAGCGCTGTTCGAGCCGACTCACGATGGGCTTGAGCACCAGGTTGGCGAGGATTAGGCCATACACCGTGGTCAGCATGGCGAAACCCATGTGCTGACCCAGGCTACGCAGGCTGCTCATGTCCAGCCCGTACAGCATGCTGATCAGGCCAAACAGGGTGCCGAGCATGCCGAAGGCCGGCGCGAAGGCCATCATGGTCATGAACACCTGGATTTCCGATTGGTCGCGCTCACGCTGGGCGCCGATCTTCCATTGCAACACCCGGCTCAGATCGGCGTAAGGGATACGGTCCAGCACCTGCTGGATACCGGCGCGCCAGAAGGGATCGCCGAGCTGGCGGGTCACGGCCTCGGCATAGCGGACGCTGCCCTGGCGATGGAATTCCGACGCCTTGAGGAACAGTTCCAAATCCACCTCATCGACCAGAGCCACGCGCGATAATTTGCGCGGCAAATCCTTCAGTAGCCCCATGACCCCCCCGTAGGACTGGCCGAGCACGGTGGCCACGAAAGTGCCACAGACGACGACGACCAAGCCGGGCAGGTTGAAGACGGCGCCGGTCGGGTCGAGCCACATCACCAGTGCGCCAATGAGGACAATCGAGAGGATCAGGATAGCTTTGAAGGCGTGACGTTTCATGACGATTACCGGGCAGTTTGCGGTTGCTGCCATCCACGATGCACATTCCGTTCCTATTCACATCCCCTTGTTTTAGCAAGGGTTCGCCATAGGCGATGACGGATTCTTGGCGCACCGCAGCAGCCACGGATTTGACGTCCAAATTCCTTGGGACTAGAGTCCGGCCTCAGATTGAGACGGACTTGAGAGTTGGCGCCAGCCCATGGAAAACCACAATATCCGCTTCACCACAGAGCGATTCGACTACAGCAGCGACTTGCCGGAACATTACAATGCCGGTAACCGTTTTTACGGGCGTGACCTGGCCGAGTTCCTGGCCACGGGCCTGGCCGCTCACCAGTTTCCCGGACGCTTTTTCGACGAAGACTGGGGCTGGGCGGTGGAATGCCAGGCGGTGGACGGAAAGTGCCTGGAAATCGGCATCTACAACCTGGCCTATGGCGGGGAGGACCCGGACCGCGCCAACCAATGGGGTCTGTGGCTACGTATGTATGAAACAGGGAAATGGCTGGGATTCATTCCCAGGCGGCGCGAGATCGAGGTGACGCCCGAGGCGCTCGCGGCGGTGCACGCACTCCTCGACAGCAATGGCATCCGGCCCGAAGTCTGGGAAGACGCATCGGCATGATGACAAGCCTCTCGCGTCGGCGCCGGATGGCCGGCCGGTAAGACAATGACGCGTTGCAGCGCCAGGCAGGGCGCCTGCTCCCCTACTTCTGGCAATCGCCCAGGCGCCGTCCGCTGAATGTCTGCCTGAGGCGCTGCGATTGGCCGGCCAGACCGACACTGAGTTCGGCGCTGCCGCTGTAACTGTCGCCGCTGAAGCTCATGCGACCCTGGCCGCTCAGGCCATCGCAGTTCAGGGTCCACGTCGCGCTGCCTTCCGAGATTTCAAGCTGCTCAGGTTTGCATGAGGCTGACTGCCCCAGGCCGCCGGGAGCCAAGGTCGCCCCGCCGGCCTCCACATCCTGGCGCGTCAGGCACAGGGTCTGGGTGACGGGCGGCATAGCCACGGGACTATCCGGGGATTCCAGTTGCATCGTCACCTCCCAAGAACCCGGATTCATGTCGGGAACTGCTGCTGCGGCAGCGTGCGCGCAAAGCAGCAGGCTGGCCAGCACCGCCCGATAGTCTGCCCTGTCTGCCTGCAAAGCTTTAGCGTCAACATTCCGCGCCGCCATACCCACCTCTCGTTGGAAAAAAGCCGCGATCCTACTCATGCCCAAGACACCCAGGGCGTAAGCCAGCGAAAATTCACACTAGCCGCCTTCCGCAGTGGTGACGATATCGGCGAGCTCTTAGCGATTCGCCAAGTTTGGTTTATAAACAGCAATTGAAAAGGCGGCATGCCGGTATAGCGAGCCACGACGGACAAGATAGGCCCGGTTTTTTAACTTCAAGACGAATCTCAGCATGATGAAGCAATTGATCGCCATCGCCCTGGGCGGCTCGGTCGGCGCCGTCGCACGATTTCTGATCGCAAACGGCGTCTACGCGCTCCTCGGCCGCAGTTTTCCCCATGGCACGCTGTTCGTGAATGTCAGCGGCTCGTTCCTCATGGGCCTGCTCACTGAATTGATGCTGCAACGCTTTGCCCTCGCCGTGGAATACCGCGCCGCCATCCTGGTGGGCTTCCTGGGCGCCTATACCACCTTCTCCACCTTCGCCATAGAAACCCTCTACCTGTTCGAGGAGGGCAGCCTGCTCAAGGCTTTCCTGAACATGTTCCTGAGCACCGTGCTCTGCATCGCCGGTGTTTGGTTCGGCCTGATCTGCGGCAGGGCGGTCTTCTCGCAGAACATCTACCCCTGGCTGGGTCACGGCCTGCCCTATCTGCACCTGCTCCTGGGCCTCGTCCTGGTTTTCCTCCTGGCCGCGCTGTCCGGCTTTACCTTCGAGCAGATGGACGTGGGGCCGCAAAGGCGCGCCATCACGCTGATCCTGCTGCTAGGGCTGATGACGGTGTCGTCGACGATCTGGCTGGTTCTGCGCCTCTCGGAGGCCCGCCCCGAGTTCCACGGCCTTTTAAGTGTATTTGCCATCAACGCCCTGAGCGGCGCCGCCCTCGTGTGGCTGGGAACCACCTTCGGTACCTGGCTATGGCAACTGAACATGCCTCGTTAACGCGCACAAGTCTGACCGCAGGGCTTCTCCGGCAGCCTCGGACAGTCGTGCACTCAGGCGGACAGTCACCTCTTCTCGCCCAGGCGCGGGATCAATTCGGCCAGGTTGCAGGGCCGGGTAGTGGCGTCCAGTTGCGCGCGAATCAGGCGGTCCCAACCGGTGCGGCACGCGCCGGAAGACCCCGGCAGGCAGAAGATATAGGTTCCGTTGGCCACGCCGGCCAGCGCCCGCGACTGCACGGTGGAGGTGCCGATCTCCTCGAATGAGATGGCGCGAAATACCTCGCCAAAGCCGTCCAGGGTCTTGTCGAGCAGGACCGCAACCGCCTCCGGCGTGCCATCGCGGCCCGTCACGCCGGTACCACCGGTGGTGACGACCGCGTGGACCTGGGGCTCCGCTATCCAGGCCGACACCACGGCGCGAATCCGGTAAATGTCATCCGGCACGATGCGTTTGTCCGCCAGATGGTGTCCTGCCTCGCACAGACGTTCCGCCAACAGGCGACCTGAGGTGTCGGTCTCCTCGCTACGGGTATCTGAGACCGTGAGCACGGCAATATTGAGGGGAACGAACGTTTTTTCCTGATTCATGGGCGTGCCTGCGCAAAATGAAAAGCTTCGATGTATCGGATTTTTGTCGGAAATAGGAAATCAACTCATTGAATCTATGGGGACATAGCTTACCCGAAGGTGCCTTGTCGAAACATTCCTAGAAACGCCGATGAAGCTGGACTTACACTAAGCCATATGCGGCCCTGCAAAGCATCGTCCGAAGCCAGATTCGGCGCGGGAGTTTCATCTTTGTTTCATTGCGGCCATGAACCATACTTCCCTGGGCTGGATGAAACGTCAGGAGGCCGGGCACAGCCGCTCCTGTTCGCCAGCCGACTGAATTTCCTGAAACCTTCTGGCTGATGGAGCAGCCTCCAGCACGGCACGCTATTTGTGTGGTCAACGGGAGCAGACCGTGAGACGCACATCATGAAACGCTGACTTGACCGGAGGAAGCAGACGAAACAGGCAGGCGGGGACCCGACCCCCGCGGAGCGCAGCGATCCGCACCGATCGGGATACAGAAAAATCGCAAGAGACGAATTCGTCCGAGGAGGAGTTATGCAACGTTTCATCAACCGTTCCCGCCGCCGTTTTCTCTCCCAGGCCGGAGTTGGACTCCTGGCCTACGCCGGCCTGCCGGTCTGGCTGCGCGCCATGGAGGGGATGGCTGAAATGCCCAAGATGGCCCCCAACAAAGCCTCGCCGGACTTCAACCCGGACGTGGAACTGGACCTGATCTGCCGGCAGACTGCGATGTCCATCCTGCCCGGCCCCGACACCTGGGTCCAGCAATACATCGGCAAGCTCGTCAAGGGCCCGGAAAACACGCTGACCACCCTGCCCGGCTCCTACCTGGGCCCGCTCATGCGCTTCCGCACCGGGCAGAAGATCCGCATCAACCTGCGCAACGAACTGGAGGAACCCACCATCACCCACTGGCACGGCCTCAACGTGCCGGCGCTGATGGATGGCCACCCCATGTATGCCCTGGACAAGGGACAGACCTTTGTCTATGAGTTCGAAATGGTCAACCGCGCCAGCTTCATCCTCTATCATCCGCACACCCACGGCATCACCGGCAAACAGGTCTACCACGGCCTGGCCGGGGGCATCCTGGTGTCGGACGAGGAGGAAGCCAAGCTGGGTCTGCCCTCGGGGGAATACGAAATCCCCATCGTGATCCAGGACCGCAGCTTCAACGACCAGAACCAGTTGGTCTATGTGCGCCACATGCACGACCGCATGACCGGTTTCCACGGCGACCGCATTCTGGTGAACGGGCGGCCCGACGTGAGCCTGGACGTGGCCTCGCGCGCCTACCGGCTGCGCATCATGAACGGCTCGAACGCGCGCATCTACAAGCTGGCCTGGGATGACAACTCGCCCATGGTCGTGCTCGGCGTGGACGGCGGCCTGCTGGAAAGCCCGTTGCACAAGCCCTACGTGATGCTAGGGCCGGGCGAGCGCATCGATGTCTGGGCTGACTTCAGCGGGCGCGCGGTCGGCTCGCAACTGGTCATGCGCAGCCGGCCCTTCAAGGGCGCCCTGCCCAAGATGGCCGAGCAGATGATGCGCGGCGAAATGGGTGGCATGGGCGGTGGACATGGCATGGGCCGCGGCATGGGAGGCGGTGGCGGCATGGGCATGATGGGCGGCATGATGGGTAGCAAGCTGCCCCTGGGCAGCGACTATCCCATTTTCACGGTGCGTGTCACCCGCCAGGTGAGCGACAGCCCCAAGCTGCCGACCCAGCTTTGCACCATCAACCGCCTGAAACTGGAAGATGTGGCCAATCCGGACAAGCCAGTGCCACTGGGAATCTCCGAGGCGCCCGGTGCCATGCTCCTCAACGGCCGGCCCTACGCGCCCAATGATTTCCTCCCGAGCGAGCGCATACCGGTAAACACTCTGCAACTGGTGGAAATCTTCCACGCCCACGGCGGCGCGGGCGGCCACGGCGGCGGCGATGCCAAAGCCGCCCCGGCGGGCGAGCACGGCGGCGAGCCGGCCAAGCCGGCCCAGGAGCAAGGCGGTATGCAACATGGCGGAGGAGGCCAGGGGATGGGCATGATGGGGCACGGCATGGGCATGGGTATGATGGGCGGCATGAACCACGGGGGCGGGGGCGGCGACGGCAAGTCCATGCAGCAAGGCTCGGGAATGGGAGGCATGGGCGGCGGCATGGGTATGATGGGTGGTGGGATGGGCGGAGGCATGATGATGTCCATGGCCCACCCCATTCACCTGCATGAGGAGCCCTTCCAGATCCTGAGCCGCAGCATCGGGGCGGAAGAAGCGGACGACTATGCAACGGTGCGCGAAGGCTTCATCGACTCCGGCTGGAAGGACACGGTCCTGGTCATGCCGGGCGAGAAGGTGCGCCTGATCAAGCCCTATATGAAAAACAAGGGAGTGTACATGGTCCACTGCCATAATCTGGAGCACGAGGACATGGGCATGATGCGCGAGTTCCTGGTGGAATGATTCCGCAGGCCGAAGGCGCGCGGAGGCAAGCCGCTTCCGCGCGCCTCGGCTCTCTCGCCGACGCCTCGTCAATCGAATTCAACGCAAGCCGGAGGTATTTGACGCCATGAACTGCGAGACGCATTTGAACCGCAGCGGTTGCGAGGCGCGACCATGAACACCGCACAACAGTGGATACGGGTGCCAACCATGACCCTTGCCGAACGCCTGGTTGCCATTCAAGCCGAGTATGATTCGGCCTGTGCCGAAGCCGCCTACCTGAGACGCCTGGCTGCCAGCAAGTCGCGCCTGGCGCCTGTCGCAACCCAGCCCGCCGAGAGCGAACCGGCGGAAGCCATTGCCCGCCTACGCGACCGTGCCGATGCCATCAGCGAGCGCGCCAGCGAACTCAAGCTGCAGATTGCCGAGATAGAAAACCACTTCCTGGAATCCGGGGAAACGCCGGACGCTGGGGCCGCCAAACAATTCAGGGAATTGCAGGACCGGCTTGCCTTGCTGCGCCATCGGGAACATGCCGAGCCGACAGGGTTTGAGGAAAACAGTCCATTGGAAGAGGAATTGAAGCTGTTGCGGACCGAGTATCTGCGGACGCGCGCCGCGGAACTGGCCAAGACCTATCTTGGACTCGCTCACCAATTGATGGATGCGGCCACCCAAATCAAGGCCCTGAGTGGCGTCGCAGAACAGGAGAGCGGCACCGCTCTTTTAAGGCTGGACACTCTGGAAATCCCGCTGCCGCGCGATCATGGCAGTGTCGAAAACCTTGAGGACGGCCCTCTGAGCCTCGACGACGATCGGGTGCGGGAAATTCAGCAGACCTTGCGGGCCCATCTTGCCACCTTGTTGAAATACTGAGGCCGCAGGTCATCCTCGCACCGGTCGGAACCTTGGGTAGCGTAAGCCTTCAATCCGCGATCCGCGTAGGCGAAACACGGAATAGATCCGAGGCTCCCTAGCGGCGCTTCCGCTTCCGCTTTTTGACGGATTTGTGTAGGGTTCGATGCGAGAGGCCTGCAACGCTGTCCGCATCATCTGAGGCTGCGGCATCATCGCCCCGATCTTCCTCAAGGGGCCGGCCGGCCTCGCGCAGCGAGCCCGCGTGACCGCCGGCACCAAACCGCCAGTCCTCATCTCCGCGCAAACGGAAGCGGGTGTTATCGTTGAGCCGCCGATAGCCTTGATCGTCGTAGTTGCGATCGCCGAAATACCTGGGCGCGCGCCGCAGCGCCGGGTTTTCCGGCGTCACCACGTCATTGCCCCAGGAATCGCGACGCTCCGCCTCCCGCTGCCTGAGCCAGTTCTGCAGGTCATGGGCGCGCTCATCAAACGAACCCTCCTGCTCGTCGCCACTGTCGGCATCGCTCCATGACCTTGAATAGCGCGGGTCGGCAGCCTGGGCTGCGCTGACAGAAACCAGCAACAGGGCCAGACACAGACAGAACGTATAGAGCGGCTTAGGCTTGAAGTGAGGGTGGGCCATAGGTTTCCGCGGGAAGGCGAAATGGACCAGGATAGACGCAATCGAGGGCGCCCCCTGCGATTGACCGGAAAAATCAAACAGGCTTCAGAGCCAGACCATTCGGCGGCGGAAGCTCAAACCGACGATCGGTCGCGCAGTCTCGTGCGGGTCCAGTCGCGGCTCAATAATGCAGCAGCGAATGCACCGGGTAGCCGTTCAGGCGCTCCCGGCCATTGAGAAAATCCAGTTCGACCACAAAGGCGCAGCCAACCACCGATGCGCCCAGGTTTTCGATCAGTTCGCAGCTTGCGCGGGCCGTTCCGCCGGTGGCCAGCAGATCGTCCACCAGCAGCACCCGGTCGCCGGGTCCCAGGGCGTCGATATGCACCTCAAGGGCGGCCGAACCGTATTCCAGATCATAGGCCACGCTCTGCACGTCGTAGGGCAGTTTGCCGGGCTTGCGCAATGGCACGAAGCCCAGGCCCATTTCCCAGGCCACCAGGGAGCCAAAGATGAAGCCCCGCGCTTCCATGCCGGCCACGGCGGTGATGTCCTGACCGACAAACGGCTGCATGAGCTGCTGAACCGCCAGCCGCAGCGCTGCCGGGTCTTTGACCAGCGGGGTGATGTCCTTGAAGACGATGCCGGGTTTGGGAAAGTCCGGAATGTCGCGGATACCGGCCTGCAGGCTTTCCATCAATGTTTGGCCTTGACCTTGGCGGCGCGCGGCTGGGGTTGCCGAATGCCGGGCTGCCGGGCCAGGAAGGTCTCGATGGAAGCCTGGATGCCCGCCGGATTCAAGCCGCAGAGAGCCAGGCATTCATCACGGCTGCCCTGCTCGACGAAGGTATCGGGCAGTCCCAGGTTGAGAATGGGCAAGAGTATTTGCTCCGCCAGCAGTAACTCGTTGACGGCGGAACCCGCGCCGCCCGCCACCATGTTTTCCTCCACGGTGACGATGTAATCGTGACTATGGGCCAGTTCCAGCACCAACTCGCGGTCCAATGGCTTCACGAAGCGCATATTCACCACGGTCGCATTCAAGTCGGTTCCCACGGCCAGGCTGGGCGTCACCATGCTGCCGAAGGCCAGAATCGCCACCCCTTTGCCATGCCGCTTGATTTCCGCCTTGCCTATGGGCAGCACCGACAGTGACTCCTCGATGGGCACGCCCGGACCCTTGCCTCGGGGGTAGCGCACCGCAGCCGGTCCCTCGTGCCTGAAGCCGGTGTAGAGCATCTGGCGGCATTCGTTTTCGTCGGCGGGCGCCATGATCACCATGCCGGGAAGGCAGCGCATGTAGCTGAAATCGAAACTGCCGGCGTGGGTCGGCCCATCGGGGCCCACCAGTCCGGCACGGTCGATGGCAAACAGCACGGGCAGGCGCTGCAGGACCACGTCGTGGATCAGTTGATCATAGGCGCGCTGCAGGAAGGTGGAATAGATCGCCACCACCGGATGGTAGCCTTCACACGCCTGGCCGGCCGCCAGCGTGACCGCATGCTGCTCGGCGATGCCCACATCGAAATAACGGTCCGGAAAACGCTCGGCGAACTCCTGCAGGCCGGAACCCTCGCGCATGGCGGGGGTGATGCCCAGCAACTTGGGTTCCTTGGCCGCCGCGTCGCACAGCCACTTGCCGAATACCTCGGTGTAGCTGGGGCTGCTGGGCTTGGCCTTGGGCAGATGATCCTTGCTGGGATCGAAGGTGCCGACGCCGTGGTAGGCGACCGGGTCCAGTTCCGCGGGCAGATAGCCCTTGCCCTTCTTGGTCACCACATGCAGGAAGCGCGGCCCCGGCGGCAGCTCGCGCAAATTGCGCAGGGTGGTGATGAGGACATCCAGATCGTGCCCGTCGATGGGGCCGATGTAGTTGAAGCCCAGTTCCTCGAACAGGGTTCCCGGAGCCACCATGCCTTTCACGTGTTCCTCTGCGCGCCGCGCCAGTTCCCAGACACTGGGCATGCTGCGGCTGAGCAACTGGCGGCTGCCCTCGCGCACGCTCGAGTAGAACTTGCTGGAGAGTATCTTCGCCAGATAGTTGTTGAGGGCGCCCACATTGGGCGAGATGGACATCTCGTTGTCGTTGAGCACCACCAGCAGGTTGGCGTCGAGCACCCCGGCGTGATTGAGCGCTTCGAAGGCCATGCCTCCGGTCATGCCCCCATCGCCGATGATGGCCACGGCGTGGCGGTCGCTGTTGTCCAGGGCCGACGCGATGGCCATGCCCAGGGCAGCGCTGATAGACGTACTGGAATGGCCGACGCCGAAGGTGTCGTAGATGCTCTCCTCCCGGGACGGGAAGGCCGAGACGCCGTCCTTTTGCCGGATGGTCGGCATGCGGTCGCGGCGACCGGTCAGAATCTTGTGGGGATAGGCTTGGTGTCCCACGTCCCAGACCAGCTTGTCATCCGGGGTATTGAACACGTAGTGCAGGGCGATGGTCAGTTCGACAGTGCCCAGGCCGGCTGCCAGGTGGCCACCGGATTGGCTCACGCTTTCCAGGAGAAAGGCCCGCAATTCCTCCGCGACTTGCGGGAGCTGCTCTTCGCTGAGGAGACGCAGATCGGAAGGGCTGTTGATTCCTTGCAGCAAAGAATTCGTCGAATCAGTCATTGAGTGGACATTCCAGAAACGTGGGCCCCGACTTCCGCCTCGGTATGCTTACCGATGTTGTCGGTCAGAAGATGTGTTGGGCAATTATGAGACTCCGGGGGGCAGCTTTCAAGGAGAGAATGCCGCCGCCGCCCGCGCCGGCCTTGCGTGTCGGGCACCATGCAGAAGCTTGCCATTCAAGCGCTTGCGTGCCGCCCGTGTCAGCTTTGACGCTGCACGATGAACGAGGCCAGGGCCCGAAGGTGGTCAGCCTCCGCACCCAGGGCGGACAGGCTCTGCTGGGCCTCCTCGTGCAGTTCCGCCGCCTTCTCCCTGGCCCCGTTGAGGCCCAGCAGCGCCGGATAGGTGGGCTTGTTGTTGTCGCGGTCCTTGCCTTGGGTCTTGCCCAAGGTCTGGGTGTCGCTTTCCACATCGAGGATATCGTCCTGGATCTGGAAGGCCAGGCCCATGCATTTGGCATAGTGATCCAGCCGGTCCGCCAGGGTCTCTTCCAGGTCGGGCTTGGCCAGGGCCGCCAGGCGCACGCTCGCTCGGATCAACGCGCCGGTCTTGCGGATGTGCATGGCTTCGAGACCCGGCAGATCCAGGGCTTTGCCCACGGAATCCAGATCGATGGCCTGCCCGCCCACCATGCCGCAGGAACCGCTGGCGACGGTCAAGGCATCCACCATGGCCAATCGGCTTTCCGCAGGCACCGCGATGCTGGGATCTTGAGCCAACACCTGAAATGCCAGGGCCTGCAGGGCGTCGCCCGCCAGGATGGCGGTGGCCTCGTCAAAGGCCTTGTGGCAGGTGGGCTTGCCGCGGCGCAGGTCGTCGTTGTCCATGGCCGGCAAGTCGTCATGGATCAGGGAATAGACGTGGATGAACTCCACAGCGCAGGCGGGGCCATCCAGTACGTCCAGGCCTACCCCCAGAGCCTGCCCTGTCGCGTAGACCAGCAAGGGACGGAGGCGCTTGCCGCCGCCCAGGGTGGAGTAACGCATGGCCTGATGCAGACGCTCAGGCAACTTCCCAGCCGCCGGCAGACGCGCATCCAGAGCCTCTTCGACCCTGGCCTGACACGCCAGCATGAAATCTTTCAGGGATTGTTCACGGTTCATCATTAAACGCTTTCAGGATAGGCTCGCCGTTCTCTTCCAGAAGGATCTGCACCTTCTGCTCCGCTTCCTTGAGTGCCTTCTGGCATCCCCGAGCCAGATGCACGCCCCGCTCGAAGAGCTTCAGGGATTCTTCCAGGGGGAGGTTTCCCTGTTCCATGCGCTCCACCAGTTGTTCGAGTTCGGCGAGGGAGTCCTCGAATTGGAAAGCCTTCTTGACCATGGACAGGGCTCGTGAAGCCAACAAAAGGCTGGCATTATCCCATATTTGTGACAGCTTGACTAAGCCGGCCGGCCCCAGGACTCAGCAACAGGCTCCGGCCGCCGGATCCTTGCCGGCGAACTGCGCCAAAGGCGCCGTGCCGCAAGCGAACAGGCCGTAATGCACGGCGGTATCGCCAGCAATCCGGAAGTGCGGGGTGTAACGGGTCTTGCCCAGCATGTCGGCGGTATTCCCGCACACCGGCATGGGACGCCCGGTCTGCAGCAGGTGATGATCGTCGAGTTGGAAGGCATGGGGCGAGCCGGGTATGCTGCCCAGGTAATAGGCGACCTGGCCGTAGTCCTCGCAGCGGTCTTCCAGTTCCAGCTTGAAGGCGCGCACCGTCAGGGAAAAGAACCCGATCATCCCGGCCTTGCGCTCGATGTCCGGGTTGTTGAGGGCGATCGGGCTGCTGCTGACCACGCGGTAATCTGGGCAACCGATTCGCGCCATCAGGCGCCTGAAATCCTCCAGGTACAAGGCACCCCCCAGGCATTCGCCCAGCAGCACAGGATCGCCGGCCAGATGGGGTGGCACCCGCCGGTCGGCGAACACATCGGAAAAATAAAGCTCGCCACCGGGCTTGAGCACCCGCCATATTTCTGCAAAAACCCGTTCCTTGTCCGGCGACAGGTTGAGCACGCAGTTGGATATCACCACGTCCACGCTGGCATCGGCGATGCCGAGGACGCCGAGATCCTCGATATAGCCCTTGAGAAAACGCACATTGGGCCTTGCGTAGCCGAACTTCTCGGTGTGGTAGCCCACATGGCGCCGGGCCACGGCCAATTGCTCGTCGGTCATGTCCACGCCGATCACTTGGCCGCCCTCCCCCACCAGCCGCGACAAGAGAAAGCAGTCGCGCCCGGAACCGCAGCCCAGGTCAAGCACCGTCATGCCGTCCAGGCATGAAGGAATGGGCGAACCACAGCCGTAGAACTTCTCCGTCACCTCCGGATGCAGTTCCTTAAGCAGACTGCGCAGGTCCTGGGGCAGGCTCTCGCCCGTACAGCAGGCGCTGGTCTTGAGATCCTGCTGCGTGCTCAGAATCTTTCCGTAGTACTCCTGCACGGCCTCATGGGCTGGTTGCGCTTGCATGGTTCAGTCTCGACCTCGCTTGATTGCTATGGACACGCCGCCCCGACCGGGCACGATCAGTTCGCCGCGGCGGCCGTGGTAGGCCGCTGCCCTTTGGGCGCCAGGAAATACAAATCGCCGAAGCGAGTCACCACGCTCTCGCCGGTGTTGTCGGTATCCGCGGCGATGGCGATACCGCTCACCGGCGGCGCGAAGTCACCAAAGGCGCTGCGGAAATCGTCGGCAATATTGCGTTCCTCCTCCACCCAGTGCCCCACCTGGGCGTCACCGCTCTCCACGACCACCATGCGCACCCGGCTGGTATAGGCGCTCGGCATGCTAGTACCCACCGGATGGCGGTTGTCCCAGACGTAGCAGAGGGTCGCGGCGGGCAGATCGGAGCCGTACAGGGCGCGCGCCA
This sequence comes from Methyloterricola oryzae, assembly GCF_000934725.1. NCBI lineage: Bacteria > Pseudomonadati > Pseudomonadota > Gammaproteobacteria > Methylococcales > Methylococcaceae > Methyloterricola > Methyloterricola oryzae. Next base: position 35,096 of record NZ_JYNS01000013.1, on the reverse strand, counting down.
GCCCGAATGCGGCACGATCCATGAAGGACAGCCGGCTGGGATCGTAGTCGAAGAACACATAGACGCGTGCCGCATAGTCATCGCCCTCCTTACTGGCCAGGTCGCTCTTCTCGATGACCCGCGACACCTTCCAGCGCCAGCTCAGCTTGGGCGTCTGGTGGGGATCCGCACGCAGCTTGAAAGTCAGGCTCGATGCCGCGGCGTCGGAGATGGCCTGCACCACGGTCCGGCCCTCATCCTCAACCAGGGAAAATGCGGTAGCCCGCGGCACCTTGGCCAACACCGTGGGCACCCAGCCGGCGGGCAAAGGGCCTCCCGCGCGCTCTTTGGAAAATGGCGCCGGCTGCTCAGGCAGCGCCGCCACTCCCAGCGGCACCAACCAGCACATCCCAATCAGCCAAAGACGTTTCATGCACCATTCTCCAGAAACCATTCGCTCATCAAACCGCTCACCCGCAGCCGCTCCACGTCCTCGGGTCGGTCTACATCCCACAGCCGCAGCGGCTCCGCCCAGCGCCAAGCAAGCCGTTCCAGGCGCGCACGCGTCGCCGCCATGACGTTCGAGCCGCCCCATTGCAAGCCTTCAAACAGGCAAGGCTCCGCGTGGCGCAGACCGGCCAGCACGTAACCTCCGTCCTCTGCGGGCAGAAAAACCGCATCGGCGCCTGCACGCAGGCTGTCGGAAGCCCGGCGCAGCGCGCATCCGTCCAGGGTCGGGCAGTCGCTTCCCACCAGCAGTGCCGGGCCGGCCCGGCACAAGCTGGCGAAGCAGTGCAACATCCGCTGCCCCAGATCTCCGTCGCATTGGGACCGCAACTCCACACCCAGCCTGGCGTGCAAATCCTGAAACAACAGGTGCGCGGTATCCGGCCAGCACCACATGGAGACAGGGCCCAGGCCGGCTTCCACCGCGGCCGTTACGACGCGCCGGATCATGGCAGCCTGCAGACGGGCCGCCCGCTCCGCTCCGAGCACGGGGATTAGCCGCGTCTTGACGACCCCAGGCACCGGGGCCTTGGCAAATACCGCGATGGCGGCATGCTGTGCCTCAGCGGGGGGCATAACCGTAGCATCTGGCCAGCCAGGCTGGATCAGCCCCGCAGAAATAGGCCAGACGCAGGCCCCACATCGTCAACACGGTGCGCAGCACGCCCCGCTCCTCCCAGCGCCGGCCCGAGGTAGTGACCCGCGCACTCAGGCAAACCGGGGGGCTCCGCGCTTTGAGCCGGCGCGACAAGGCGATATCTTCCATCAGTGCCATGTCCGGAAAACCGCCCGCTTCCCGAAACCGGTCGGCGGAAACGAACAAGGCCTGATCGCCCGTGGCGATGCCGGTGAGGCGCGAGCGCAGGTTCATGCAGGCCGCGATGACCGACAACAGCCAATGACGGCCCTCAATGCTCACATCGAAGTGCCCCCAGCCGCTGCCGGCGGCCAGGCCCCAGCCAATACGCTCAACGGCGTTCGCCGGAAGCCGGGTGTCCGCATGCAGGAACAGTAACACATCGCCCCGCGCCCCCGCCGCACCGGCATTCATTTGCGACGCGCGCCCCCGGGAGGCTTGCAGCACGAGATCCGCCAGCCCGACCGCCAAGGCCGCAGTGCCGTCGCTGCTGCCGCCGTCGACCACGATAAGCTCGTGCCCGCAGTCGCGTAGCCCCTGAAGTTGACCTAAATAGTCACCCAAAAGGGCGGCCTCGTTCAAGACCGGGATGATCACGGAAAGTCTGAGCGGCGGAACATTCACCCCAGGCGCCCCTGCAGATAGCGCTCCAGCCAGCGTCGCGCTGCGCCGGGGGTATGGGCCCGCCGCCATTGGGCGGCCACCTGCTGAACCGCGCCCGCGTAGCTGGGATACACGTGAATGGTGGCGAGCAGCTTGCGCAAGCCCAGGCCGTGCCGCATGGCCAGGGTAAATTCCGTGATCAGATCGCCGGCGCGCGGGCCGACGATGCTGGCGCCCAGGATGCGGTCGCTGCCGGGGGGCGTCAGCACTTTGATGAAGCCCTGGGTTTCACCCTCGGCCACAGCGCGGTCCACATCCAGCATGGGCAGACAGGTCAACTCGTAGGCGAGGCCTTTGGATTTCGCCTCCCGCTCGTTGAGTCCGACCCGCGCGACCTCCGGATCACAGAACGTGGCCCAGGGGATGACCCCATAATCCACCCGCAGTTTCCACCAATCCCCCAACAGGGCATTGAAAGCCGCATGCCAGGCCTGATGACCGGCCACATGGGTGAACTGAAACGGGCCCGCCGCATCGCCGCAGACATAGATGTTCGGAAACCGGGTCTGCATCCGTTCGTCGCACAGCCCGCCTTCCTCTCCAAGCAGCCCCAGTTCCTCGAGCCCCAGACCCTCCAGTCGTGGCTCACGCCCTAGGGCAACCAGCAAGTGGTCAAATGGCACGCTCACCTGCTCGCCATCTCCTTCAATCACCACACGCTTGCCTTCGCCCTCGACGGCCACCGCGCGATGCCCCAGACGCAGGTCCACGCCGTCGCCTCGCAGCGCCTTCGCGAGCCCATCAGCAACGTCAGCATCCTCTCGGGCAAGCAACTGTGGCAGCGTCTCGACGAGCGTCACCCGGGACCCCAGGCGCGCAAAACACTGGGCCAGTTCGCACCCCACCGGACCGCCGCCCAGCACCACCAGGTGCTCGGGCAAAGCCTCCAGGTTCCACACCGTATCCGTGGTCAGGTAGGCGACTGCATCCAGGCCCGGAATATCCGGCACCCTGGGCCGGGCGCCGGTGGCAATGACGATGCTTCGGGCGGTCAGATGTCTTTCGCCGGCCTCGGAGACGATCGCGACTTCCCAGGGCGACACCAGCCGCGCCCGGCCCTGGATCACTTCGACACCCAGCCCCTTATAGCGCTCCACGGAGTCATTGGGTGCGATCTGCGCGATCACCTGCCTCAGCCTTGCCATGATCCTGGGAAAATCCGCGCGCGGCTCGGCCACGTCCAACCCGAATTCGGCGCCCCGGCGCGCCAGGCTCAGCACCCGGGAAGAGCGGATCAGCGCCTTGGAGGGCACACAGCCGGTGTTGAGGCAGTCACCGCCCATGCGATCCTCTTCGACCAGGGTCACTTTCGCCCCGAGGCTGGCCGCCACGTTGGATGCGACCAAGCCCGCCGAGCCGGCGCCGATCACCAGCAGATTGCGATCGAAGCGCTTCGGCTTGGGCCAAGGCGCGTAGGCCCGGCGCGCCTTGAGCAGGTCCAGGAGCCGCCGCGCCAGTAGGGGAAACACGCCCAAGAGCGTAAATGACGCCAGCAGTCCAGGCGATAGCACGCCCGAGAGCGAATCGAGCTTCCCCAGTTGGGTGCCGGCATTGACGTACACCAGGGTGCCCGGCAGCATGCCCACCTGGCTGACCCAGAAGAAGGTGCGTGCCGGCAAGGCCGTCAACGGGACCAGCAGGTTGACCAGAAAAAACGGCACCGCCGGCACCAGGCGCAGGGCAAGCAGGTAGAAGGCGCCATCGCGCACTATTCCGGCGTCGACCGCAGCAAATTGGCGTGGAAAGCGGTTCTTGACCCAGTCGCGAAACAGGAAGCGCGCGAGCAGGAAGGCCAGGGTCGCCCCGATGGTAGAGGCGAAGGAGACGATGACGGTCCCCCACAGCAGGCCGAACAGGGCCCCGCCCGCCAGGGTCAGCACCGCGGCGCCCGGCAAGGACAGGCCGGTGACCAGAATGTAGATGAGCACGTAAAGCCCGGCCGCCGCCCAGGGCTGGGTGCTGCGAAAGCCGGCCAAATCCCCGTACTGCGCCTTCAGTGCTTCCAGGGAGAAGTACCGCTGCAGGCCAAAGGCGAAGAACAGCAGCACCCCCAGCAACATGGAGGCGGCCAAAATCAGTCGAGCATGTTTCATATCCCCTCCCTACTGAAAACGCACCGCCTTCGCCTGGCCGGTGGTTCAGCCGGTCGGTGGATGCGAGGTCTCTGTTCTCCGCACGATCCCTCGCCGACCCGAAATCCTGATCTCCTTCCTCCCTCCGCTTCGCCTCACATCAGACTGGCCACGAGCATCAAGAATGCGCCAGGCTCAGTTCGGCGTCCACTGATAAAGCCAGGTTTCCGTGAGCGCGCCTTGCTCGTCCTTGAGGTATAGGCGCAAATTCACCGGCTCGCGCCCGTCGGGAATCAGGTCAAAGTTGCAGCGCCAGCCGTTGAGTTCCTTGATTGGACGGGCCGCCTCCGCGGTTATCGTGCCGTGCGATGCGGAGATCACCGGCACCACCTTGGCATCCTTGCCCAGTTGTTCCAGACGGCCACCACTGAAATCGACGACGAACTTGCGCGCAGGAATAGTCTTCTTCTGGCCGGGAATGCCGCCGACGCCGATGCGGGTGCTGATGACCTGCGCCGCGCTGGACTGCCGCGGCGGCGTGGAACCCCAGAACATCCGGTACTGGAAGCTCAGCTCCTGACCGGGCACGACCGGCGCTGCCGGGTTCCAGAAGGCGACGATATTGTCGAAGGTCTCGTCCGCCGTGGGTATCTCGATCAGTTGCACCGATCCCGGACCCCAGGCCCCGATCGGTTCGATCCACAAGGAGGGTCTGCGATCGTAATAGGCGCCGTCGTCCTGGTAGTGATCGAAGTCACGGTCGCGCTGCAACAAGCCGAAGCCGCGCGGGTTCTCGTCGTAGAAGGAATTGACGTGCATATGGGGCGGGTTCACCAGGGGCCGCCAGATCCATTCGTTGTTTCCGGTCCAAAGGGCCAGGCCGTCGGAATCATGGATCTCGGGGCGGAAATCGTCGCTCATGCGCTTGTCGTTCTCGCCGTGCTGGAACATGGCGGTGAGCGGGGCGATGCCGATGCGCTCGATGGCCTTGCGCGGAAACAGATGGGACTCCACCTGCATGACGGTGGTGTCGCCGGGGCTCACCACGAAGGTGTAGGCGCCGGTGACACTGCGGCTGTCCATCAGGGCATGGAGGGTCACCGAGTCCGAATCGGCCTTGGGACGCTCCAGCCAGAACGTGGTGAACTCCGGGAATTCCTCTGGGCGGTTCAACCCCGTGTCGACGGCCAGTCCCCGCGCCGACAGCCCGTACTGCTTGGTGCGCCCCACGGCGCGGAAATAACTGGCGCCGAGGAAGGCGAACATATCGCGCTCGAAGTCCTCCTTGGCATGCACTCGGAAGCCCGCGAATCCCAGGTCACCGGGCTTTTTCGGCACTTTCAGCTTGCTGCCGAACTCGAACAGTTCCGGCGAATAGTGGACGGGCCGGGCAATGCCGTCCACCACCTCGTTGATCTTGATCGGGTGCTTGAAAAAAAGCCCCAGGTGGAACAGGCGCGCCTGGAACGGCAGATTGTCCTCCTTCCACAGGGATTCATCGGCTTTAAAGCGGATGGACTGATAGGCGTCCCAATCCAGGTTGGCAATCCAGGCGGGGAGCCTGGAATCCGGCGCGACATAGGGCGACTGGGCGAGCATCTGCGCCTGCAGCCGCAGCCACTCGCGGCTGAAGGCCATGCCGTCGTCATCATCCTTGGCGAAGGCGCCGGTTGCCATGACGCCGTAGAGAAGCGCCGCAAGAAAGGCGAGCGGAATGGAGCGCTGCAGAATTTGACGTCTGTTCATGGCCACCGATTATACCTACCGTGTCGATCCGAGGAAGGAAATGGGCATTGCACCGGGGGCACGAAGCCGTGACCCGAAGGGCCGGCTACCCGTTACAACCACCCGAAAAATTTCAGCCGGCGGTAAAGCCACAGGCATGCCACGGCAACGACGCAGAGCGTGACAGGATAGCTGTAGGTCCAATCCAGCTCGGGCATCACCTTGAAATTCATGCCATACAGGCTGAATACCATAGTGGGAATGGCCAGGATGGCCCCCCAACCCGCCAGGCGCTTCACGATCTCGTTCTGCCCGACGGTTATCAGTGCCAGATGCACCTGCATGGCGGTGGTCAGCATCTCGCGCATGCTGTCCAGGGCCTGGCTGATTCGCCTGACATGATCGTGCACGTCCCGGTAATAGAAGCGAATCTCCTTGGGCACGATCTTGCCATGGGAGCGCATGAGTTCGTTGCTGATATCCAGCAGCGGCGAAACCGCGTCGCGCAACTGCAGCATTTCGCGCTTCAGTTCATACAGGTCTTCCAGGATCGCCCGGTTTGGCCTCCGCATGAAAATGTCCTCCTCGACGCTTTCCAGGCGCTGGCGCAAGGCATCCGCCACCGGCATGTAATTGTCCACGATGAAGTCCATCACCGAATACAAGGCAAATCCCGGCCCATGCGCCAGGCTCTTGGGCATGCTCTCGCAGCGTTCGCGCACGCGGCTGTAACCGGGCGAGTTGGCGTGACGCACCGTCACCAGAAAATTCGGCCCGACAAACGCGTGCGATTCGCCTATCTGCACACAGTCATCGACGTATTCCGCAGTCCGGAATACCAGGAACAGGGTATCACCGTATTCTTCCAGCTTGGGCCGCTGATGGGCGGAACGGGTATCTTCCACCGCCAGTTCGTGCAGGGAAAATTCCTCCTGGATCTTCTGCAGCATGGCGGGGTCAGGCTCCCGCAACCCCAGCCAGACAAAGGTGTCAGGCCGTTTCAGCAGTTCGCTGATATCTTCCAGCCTGATCTCGGCCACCCGGCGCCCCGCCGTATAGGCGACGCATTTCATGATCATCGCCTCATGCTGCTCGGGCGGGAGAAAAGTCGCGCGTAGCGTGCTTACATTCATTCGATGTCCCTTTTTATGCTGAGCCGGGAGGGGCAGACCGCCCGATACCGGCTAAGCCCCGGATTTTCTCAGACCCTCGCCGAACTGCCTACCTTCGGCGTTCAAATCGAAGCGCGCGGCACTACCTCCGTGTGCGAATTCATGCGATGGTATTGAATCATGGCGGTGACAACCTATCTCGAGCGAGCATGCAGACCCGATCTTCCATGAGTCCCCGCGGCTTGCCCCGTGCCAACCTGCGGCCATCCCTGGTCGCCTGGGCGGCCCTGTGTCTCGCCGCCGCCGCAGCCGTCGCCAAGGCCGGCGACTATGGTCAGAAAGTCACAAAAGATGGCGTCACTCTGGCATTTCGGGCGGTACCGCTCCAGGATGCCGGCGTGAGAGCACTCCAAGCAGGAGCCGAAGCAAGGATTGAATTCCGGCTCGAAGATGCCGCCACAGGCAAGCCGCTCAGGGGACTCACCCTGGCCGGCTGGATGGATCAGGTCAAGCCGGGCGCCGAAGGGCTGGTCTGCAAGGACCGCATTCAATCCTACCTGCAAGGGGTCATGGCCTACCGGCCCGACATCAGCCTCAACGCCTGGTACATACTGACCCTCAACGACTCTCCCAACCTCACGGTGATCGATCCCTTGGGCGGCTATGGCGGCCAGAACACGCTGGCCATGCCGGGACTCCCGGCGCGCGCCGAGGACGCCGTGATCAGCGCCGACCGCAAGCAGGTCTTGATCAGTACGCCTGGGGCCAACCGCGTCACGGTGCTCGATACCGCCACCTGGAAAGTGGCAGGAAGCCTGGCCGCCGGCTCCGCCCCCCGGCAACTGGTCTGGCAACCGGACCGCCCCGTCCTCTGGGTCGCCAACGATACGGAAGACAAGAGCGGCGGCGTCACGGTGCTGGACCCCGCTGCCGGAAAAGTGCTCGCGCGCTATGCCACTGGCCCTGGCACACACCGGATCGCCTTCGATGATCGCGCACGCTACGCCGCCGTCACCGGTTCCGGGGATGGCACGGTCAGCCTGATCGATCTGCATAGGCAACGCGAGATCAAGCGGCTGCCAGCAGGCCAAAGCCCTGTCGACGTGGCCTACTCCCGACTCGCCAGCGCCTTTTTTGTGATCGATTCCGGTAACGGCGGCGTGTACGCGCTGGACCCGAGCAAGACGTCGATCCGGCGGGTCGCCGAACTGGAGCCGGGACTTCGCATGCTGCGCATCACCGCCGAGGGTCGCTGGGGCTTCATCCTCAACTACAAGCAAAGCCAAGGCTATGTCCTTGACGCATCGTCCCAGACGATTCGTCATCGCTTCGACACGCCGGCCCTCCCGTATCAAATCATTTTCTCGCAAACCATGGCGTTCATCCGGGGTGGCGGGTCCGAGCGATTCACGGCCATCCCGCTGGACCGGCTGGACCAGAACGGGGAACTCCCGCAAACCTCCATCGCCGGCGGCAGCGCCCCGCCAGCACAATCCCCGGACCTGCAGTCGCAGGCTGCCATGGCGGTGACGCCCGAAGGCAATTCCGTGCTCGTCAGCAACGCGAGCGACCGCAGCGTTTATTTTTTCAGCGAAGGCATGAACGCCCCGCAGGGCAATTTCGCGGTGAAGGGTGCCGCCCCGCGCGGTGTCGTCGTGCTGGACCGCAGCCTCCAGGAAGCTGCCCCGGGCGAGTACGCCGGCATCGTCACGCCGCCCGCCGCCGGCACCTATCAGGTCGCCGTGCTAGTACCCAAGCCCCGCACGTGGCACTGCTTCGAGGTGGCCGTGAGCGCTAACCCCGCACCCGAAGCTCCGCCGCCCAAACCGCGCCTGGAATTCGTCATGCATACACGTCAGATTCAATTGGGTGACACGATCCCCGTCCGGGTAAAGGCCACCGATGGCGTCACCGGCCGCGCGCTTACCGGAATTCGCGATCTGGAACTGTTGAGCTTTCAGCCGCCTGGGCTTGCCCAACATCGCACGCTACTGGCCGAGGCTGCGAACGGTATGTATGAAGCGCAACTGCGCCCTTCGACCCCCGGAAACTACCTACTGATGTTGCGCGCTCCATCCCTTAAGGTGGACTTCTCCGCACTCCCTCCCTGGTCACTGAAAGTTCTTCCAGGCACCAAGTGATCTCTCCTGATCAGCCCGGCTGATTGCGCGCAGCCTGCTTCTCCCTAAGCTATTCCCATGAATTTTTCTTATATGTCACATTATTGTGACATATGGCAAAAGCGTTCCAAACTCCGCCCGCACACGCGCTCCCGGCAATTCCTGGCATTATGGGCATTTCATAAACCCATGAACGTTAGGGAAAATGGGTCCCGGCGCTCCTGGCCGCCATCACAGTATTAGGTATATTGCTTAGCCTTCCCCCAACTCATCCCCGTTATCCCAGGCTTAACCGTATCATTTTTGTGACATAGTGTCCGGTCGTTTCCAATCGAAACTTCCTCTGCCGACACGAATTAACCAGGCCGGTCTCATCACCTAAGTAACCACCCTTATTGACTATTTCTCGACCACGCGAGCTGCATTTGCGGAAATTACCAACACCAAACTAAGACCACTCACCTGTAAAGTTTTCTTTACAGCACATCCTCGCTCCACCCACCCGAACAGCAAGCGTCGCCGATAAACGACAGAATCAACTCACAAAACGGGCCATGGCACGTTTTTGGATAGGCCGTGTGCATCCAAAAGCTTCTTCTGGCGCGCCCGCCGTCCCACGTGGCGAGGGGTAAGCCATTGTTTCGTGCGTGCTCCATTTTTGATGAAGAGGATACGTCCGTGATTGACCGAGTTCCTTGTGCTGCCACCCTCCTGGCCCTGCTGCTGAGCACTGCCGCAGCCCCCGCCACCGCCGCCGTCAGCTGCGCCCGGACCATCACCGCCAATGTTGTAGCGCTGGACCAGGTTTTCAGCTACAACCGCCTGGGTGCCTTCAACCCGGCCGGCATGATCTACGCACTCAAGCGTGACGTAGTCGACGATGCCGGGCTCCCATTGTCCGCCGGGGGCGCGGCGATTCCTGGCCATGTCCGCCTGCGCGCCGACAAAAGACCCCGCCCGCTGGTGCTGCGCGCCAACGTGGGGGACTGCCTGGAGATTCATTTCACCAACCTATTAGCGCCGTCCCCTCTGGACAACCAGCCCGCCACGCGCTCCGCCTCGGTCCACGTCATCGGCTTACCGCTGGTTGGCGGGATCGACTCGGACGGCTCCAACGTAGGCAAAAATAACAGCAGCCTGGTGACCCCCGGCCAGGCAGCCACCTACACGCTGTACGCGGAGAGAGAGGGCGGCTACCTCCTGTACAGCACCGCGGCCACCACAGGCGGCGAAGGCAACGGGGCCGGATTGGCTCTTGGACTGTTCGGCGCCGTCAACGTGGAACCCGCAGGTTCGGAGTGGTATCGCAGCCAGTTGAATGAGGAGGAGATGCGCCTGGCCTCCACGGGAAGCATGGGCGACGGACATCCCCAGATCAATTACGGGGCGCTTTATCCCGCCGGCAGTCCCTGGAGCCAGGAAGGAAAATCGGGGCTGCCCATCGTCAACATGCTGAGCGGCAGCGAGATCGTCCACTCCGACCTCAACGCCGTCATCACCGGACCAAACCGGGGCAATCTGATCTATGACTATCCGGCCAACCCGGTTTCAGAGCCAAACAAGACAGTTGCCCAGGCCCCAGGCGCGAAGGCCAGCCGCCCCCGGGAAGAGCCTTTCCGTGAATTCACGGTGATCTTCCACGATGAAATCAAGGCCATCCAGGCGTTCAACGCCCTGTACGAAGATCCGGTACTTTCCCACACCCTGCATAGTGTGCGCGACGGCTTCGCCATCAACTACGGCGTCGGCGGCGCGGGTTCGGAGGTCCTGGCCAACCGCCTGGGCGTCGGCCCCATGAAAGACTGCAACGAGTGCAAGTACGAGGAGTTCTTCCTGACATCCTGGGCCGTGGGAGATCCGGCCATGGTGGTGGATGTGCCCGCCAGCGAAGGGCTTTACGAGATGACTCCGGCACAGGCCAATGACCATTCCCCGAGCGGCTTCATCGCCTCTCATTCCGCGCTGTTCGGGGCCAAAGCTACCAAGGCTTTCTACCCGGACGATCCTTCCAACGTTCATCACAGCTATCTGGGCGATCACGTCAAGTTCCGCAATATTCATGCGGGGCCGAAGGAACACCACATTTTTCATCTGCATGCCCATCAATGGCTGTACACGCCGGACAGCGACGGCTCCGCTTACATGGACAGCCAGGCGGTGGGGCCAGGCAGCCACTACAACTATGAGATCACCTATAACGGCAGCGGCAACCGCAACCAGACCGTGGGCGACTCCATCTTCCACTGCCACTTCTACCCGCACTTCGCCCAGGGCATGTGGGCCCTGTGGCGGGTGCACGACACCTTCGAAGCAGGAACGCGGCTCGAAGTGAGTGGGGGCAGCTTCCACACGGCTCCTTACGAGCTAGCCGACGGCAAACCCGCCGCCCAGTCACGCGCCTTGCCGGACAACGAGATCAAGAGCGGAACTCCCATTCCCGCCCTGGTTCCGATCCCGACACTCGCCATGGCCCCCATGCCGGCGGTCGTGAGCATCGACCCGGCCACCGGCCAGATCAAGGAGAACGATCTGGCCGCGGCGGTCGCAGCGCACAAGAACCCGGGCTACCCCTTCTTCATTCCGGGCGTGGCGGGACACCGCCCGCCCCATCCGCCCCTGGATACCTTGTTCGACGGGGGGCTGCCGCGCCATGTGGTGCTGGGCGGCGAATCCCTCGCACCCCCACTTGGGCCCTTGGACATGAGCAAGGAGAGCGAGACGCTCCAAGTCGCATGGCTGCCTGAGGTAGGCACGGCTATCGAGGACGTGGCCATGGATTTCCACGAGCTGCGCGTGCACGACTCCTTCACCCCTGAGGGCAGCGCGCTGAAATTCGTGACCAACGGGCGCCCAAGGGCGCCAGGCGCTCCATACGCGGACCCCTGCGTGAACGACCAGGGCGCCGGCGTAGGCACGCCCAGAACCTACAAGGGCGCGCACATACAGTTGGACATGAAGTTGAACAAACTCGGCTGGCATTTCCCTCAGAGCCGCATGCTGTCCCTGTTCCAGGACGTCGCGGCCTTCGTCAACGGCACCAAGGCACCGGAGCCCCTGTTCTTCCGCGCTAACAGCGGCGACTGCATCACCTATCAGTTGGCCAACCTGCTGCCCAAGGAATACAAGCTGGACGACTTCCAGGTTCGCACCCCCACGGACATCACCGGGCAGCATATCCACCTGGTGAAGTTCGACGTGACTGCTTCGGATGGAGCAGGCAACGGCTGGAACTATGAGGACGCCGGGTTTGCCCCGCAGGAGGTGCGGGAGCGCATCAACGCCATCAACGCCTATAACGCCACGCACAATCCGGCGGCGACGCCGCTGTCTCCGACCACCAGCTCGGAGTTTAGTGGTCTGGCCGTCACCGATGCGGAGGGTCAACCCCTGGCCCTGGGAGCGCAGATTATCGCCCAGCGCTGGTACGCCGATTCCGTGGTGGGCAACTCGGGCTATGACCGCACCCTGCGCACGGTCTACACCCATGACCATTATGGCCCCTCCACCCATCAGCAAGCGGGCCTGTATGCCGGCCTGGTGATCGAGCCGACCGGCTCGACCTGGAAGGACTCGGAAACAGGCGTTACCCTCGGCAGCCGCGGCGACGGCGGGCCCACCAGTTGGCGGGCGGATATCCACACAAACCCTTCGAGCAACAGCTACCGCGAGTTTCTGCTGGAAATGTCCGACTTCCAGCCGGCCTACAAGGCCGGAGCTGGCGGCACTTGGCAGAATCCTGTTCCCGATCCGGTCAACGTGATCAATCCCCCCGCCAAGGAGGAAACCAATCCGCAGCTGCCTTTGCTGGTGGAGAAACTGGCGGAGTGCCCGGGCGGCGGCCAACCTCCCTGTCCGGAAGCCATCTCGGCGGCCGACACCGGCACATTCACCGTCAATTACCGCAACGAGCCCCTCGCCCTGCGCATCCTGCAGAATGCCAACTGCGGAATAACTGGCGCGACCACCACCAGTTGCGCCCAGGCCAGCGGCACGGCGGGCGATTTGTCCTTCGCCCTGCGCTCTGACGTAACCCGTCCCATCACGGCCCTGAATTCACAGCCTTCATTCTACCCGGCTCGCGCCGGGGCCTTGCCGGGAGACCCCTTCACGCCGCTGCTGCGCGCCTACAAGAACGACAAGATCCAGATCCGGACACTGGTCGGAGGCCAGGAGGAAGGCCATATCACCACGATTCACGGCATCAAGTGGCTGGACCAGCCCAACGACCCCAACTCCGGCTGGCGGAATGCCAAGATGAATGGCATTTCCGAGCACTTCGAGTTCCTGGGCTCCATCGTCCCTACCGAGACAGGGGTGACAGCCGCCCAGTTCCAGGATTATCTGTACACCGTCGATTCATCCACCGACGGCTTCTGGAATGGTGTCTGGGGCATCATGCGCGCCTACGACAAGGCTCAGACGGACCTTAAGCAGCTGCCCAACAACGCTGTGCCGGCCTCGGGCAGCTATCAGTCCAAGGTCACCAATGCGTCCAGCTTCAATGGCGTCTGTCCGGTGGGCGCCAACCTGCGGAGCTACATGGTTTACGCCCTCGCCGCCAACACCGCCCTGCCCCAGGTTACGGCACTGGGCGGACAGCGCAGCCTGGTCTACAACAACCGCGTCGGCAATTTTCCTGGACATCCCGGCCCGCTGCACGACCCCTATGCCCTGGTCCTCGCGCTGGAAGAAGACGTGGAGGTCGTGCAAGTCGGAAGCAGCTACCAGTATCGCCTGAAATCCAACGCGCCCATTGAGCCCCTGATCCTTCGGGCGGCGGCGGGAGACTGCGTCGAGGTCACGCTCCGCAACACCCTGCCGACGAGCCTGACGGACCCAGACGCCCACAATCTGGCGCCCATGATCGTGGAAGGCTTCAACTTGAATGAAGTCAATACCTCGGTCAATGTGGGCCTTCACCCGCAGCTGCTTGCCTTCGACGTAGGGCGCTACAACGGCGTGAATGTGGGCAAGAACCAGTATGCCACGCAGACCGCGGGCCCCAACCGGGCGTTCAAGTACCGCTGGTATGCCGGTCATCTTGCGGTCAACGGCAGCAATCAGCTGGTAGCAACCCCGGTCGAGTTCGGCGCCACCAATTTGATGCCAGCCGAGCCCATCAAGCACTCGCACAAGGGACTGATCGGCGCCCTTATCGTTGAACCGTATGGGTCGACCTGGGTGACCGACACCAGCACCCGCACGGCGGCCACCGTCACCAAACCCAACAACGCGGGAAGCTTCCGCGACCTGGTGGTCCTGATGCAGGACGATATCCAGCTGCGAGACGCCACCGGCTTCCCGATTCCCTCCCTGGTTTCCGACGATGCGGAGGACTCCGGCAACAAGGCGGTGAATTACCGCAGCGAACCCCTCTGGTTCCGCCGCGGCTATACCCCTGCCAGGGCTTTCGAGCTGAACAACGATGAAGAACTCAGCGACGTGCTGCATAACAGCATTACCGGCAACAACGATCCGCAAACACCGGTTTTCACAGCCATCCGAGGGCAGGAAGTGCGTTTCCGCGTCCTTCAGCCGGGAGGTCACCCGCGCAACCACGCATTCCAGGTCCATGGCCACGCCTGGTCCGAAGCACCTTATGTAGCTTCAGGCAGTGTCGGTTCGGCAGCCATTGGCACAAACCCGACCAGTGAATGGTACGGGGCTCAAGCCGGACATGGGCCCGCCAATCATTTCAACATGGTGCTTGGGCAAGCGGGCGGGCCTGAAGGGGCCGTCGGCGATTATCTGTTCCGCGATCAGGCGTCCTTCGGTTTCGACGCTGGCATCTGGGGCATCCTGCGCGTCAACCCATGAGTCCGGCATTGATGAGCCTTTAGGAGCATGAAACATGAGAATTCTGACATCGAGGTAATGCAGCCATGAGATACCTGACGACCTTGTTACTGGCGCTGCTATTTTCGACGCTCACTCAAGCCGAAGTCGTGCCGCCCCCGCCGGCCGCCGAACAGGAGGAAACCGTGACGCCAGCGGAAGCCGAACTGCCGGTGCCGAGCACCAACGCGCGCTTCCGCGCGGCGACCGTCAATCAATGGACCGGCGACTGCGTCACCCAAACCCGAGCGGTGGATGCAGCGCCACGGGCGCGCCCGCGGGATGTCTTTACCTGTTCCTGCGTGCTGGACGTGATCAATACATACCGTGATCGGGTGACCAACCGCATCATCACCGAGGCGGATTTCAATACGCTGCGCACCAGCGCCACCCCGCCCGCCACCCTGCGGGCCGTCGCCGCACGGGCACGCAGAACTGCCCGGCGGCAATGCCAGATCGGAGCGAACTTTCCCTGGGGCCGGCTATTCCGGACCTCCTTGCTGCAGTAAGGGGGGTTGCATGTGACCGGCGCCAGGGAAGGCTATTCCGAGACGGTATGCTCGTCACCGATTTTTTTACTTCTGGTTCAATGAAGGAGGTTTTATGAAAACTCAAAACCTGGGAATGGCCGCCTTGATAAGCGCAGCGGCATTGGCGCTCCCGGTTTCAGCCACAGCCGGCGGCGATGAGGCCGAGTACGAGGCCGAGGCGGACGCGCGGGTGTGCATCATCAGCATCGTTAAGACGGTGCAGAAAGAAGATGGGAGGGAATACAAGGAATACGTCGTCCCCTACGGTGATCCCCGATTCGATACGGAGTATCTCTCCTTGCAGGGGGATTTCGACGATGACTGGCTGCCTGGCGGTGATAACCAGCCGATTCAGTTCGCGAGCGGCAAAGCAAAGGCAAAAGCCAAGTCGCACGCGGCGGTCATCTCGGGAGGCCTCATCCAATGGCAAGACCTTAACGACCTTCCCCTGGGCGACGGCCAGAACCTGTTCTTTGGCAATTACGGCGCCTCGCTTGGCCTCGGGGGCCGATCATCCTACGCCTGGCGCTACCAGAAAGACGACTGGGACGATAATGACTGGCGCAAGGGCCGCCGCGGCGCCTGTGGTGGCGACGAAGTCATCAGGGTCAGCGCCAAAGCCGAGGGAGAAGTTGCCCTCAAGCGGAAATACGGGCCGGCCGAGTCTCTCAGCGATGCATTCGCCAAAGGATTTCTCTACATCGACAACAGTACGGGGCACACACTCACGTTTGTCGTGGCCATGGACTACCGCTACTGCGGCGAGATCGAACGCGCCTACGGCGCCAACGTCCACGCCAGCGCGTCCATCGGGGTCGAAGGCGTTCAGGGTTATTTCGGGCCCCTGTTCGATCCGCTCACGGCGGACACCAGCTACCGCCGCGAGTTCTGCCGCAAAGGGACGAAATACGCCAAAATCGACGTACCTGGCTCATTCTTCGAAGGCGACAACTACCAGGCCTTCCTCATCACCGTCAACGCGGCTGGCGGCGCGAACATGAGCTGGTAAATCGAGAACCGTGCCCATTCGCCAGGACCCCACCGTCGGACCTGGCGAGAACACGCTGCACCGCGCCTTGCATCTAGCGCACAGGCAGTTCGAGATCGCGGAATAGGCTATCCAGATCGCGTTTCTCGCGGAGGGCAAGAGCCTGTTCCACCAATTCACGGTTCAGGTGGGGCGCAAACAGTTGAATGAAATCGAAGATGAACCCGCGCACGAACATGTCCCGGCGCAAGCCGATCTTGGTGACACTGCGGCCAAACAGGTGACCGGCGTCCAAGGGCACCAGGTCGCGGTCGGCAACAGGGTCGTAGGCCATGCGCGCCACGATGCCCACCCCCAACCCCAGGCGCACGTAGGTCTTGATCACGTCCGCATCCACCGCCGTCAGGGCCACCTGGGGATGTATGCGCCGCTTTTCAAAAGCCTGGTCCAGTTGTGAGCGTCCCGTGAAACCGAACACGTACGTGATGATGGGATAGGCGGCCACATCCTCCAGACGAAGCTCCTTGGCCAGCGTCAGCGGGTGGCCCCGCGGCACCAGGACACAGCGGTTCCATTCATAGCAGGGCAGCATCACCAGGTTTTCGAACAACTCCATGCCTTCCGTGGCGATCGCCATGTCGACCAGGCCGCGGGAGGCCAGCTCCGCGATCTGCGTGGGGGTGCCCTGATGCATGTTCAGCTTGATGCCGGGATAGCGGCGCATGAATTCCTGCACGATGGCGGGCAGGGCGTAACGCGCCTGGGTGTGCGTCGTGGCGATGGACAGCGCGCCAATCTTGTCGTTCTTGTGCTCCTGCGCAATATGGCGAATATCCTGGACCTTGCCCAGAATCTCGCCGGCCAGCGCGATGATCTGCTTGCCAGCCTCGGTGACTTCGGTCAGGTGCTTGCCGTTGCGGGCGAAGATGCGCATTCCCAGCTCGTCCTCGAGCTGGCGGACCTGTTTACTGATGCCGGGCTGGGAGGTGAACAGGCTGTCCGCCGTGGCAGACACATTGAGCTCGTGCTGTGAGATCTCCCAGATGTAGCGAAGCTGCTGGAGTTTCATGTTGTTCCAATCGCGGACGCCGGGCCGGCACCGGCGCTTGCAAAGGAACCGCGGGAACCACCCGCGGTTGCTGTTTTGCCGCGCGTGGGCTATTTCTGCAGGTGCTGCAATTTGTCCGGCTTGCCCTTCCACTCGTCCGCGTCAGGCAGAGCATCCTTGACTTCGGTGATGCTCGGCCACGTTTTGGAAAGCTCGGCATTGAGCTGAATGAATTGCTCCATGCCTGCCGGCACTTCGTCCTCTGAGTAAATGGCGTTGGCCGGGCATTCCGGCTCACACAGGGTACAGTCGATGCACTCGTCGGGATCGATCACCAGGAAGTTCGGACCTTCGTGAAAGCAGTCGACCGGGCATACGTCCACACAGTCGGTGTATTTGCACTTGATGCAATTTTCGGTCACTACGAACGTCATCTCTTTGAATCCTGTTGGGTTTTGTTATCTGGAAGTGAAAAATGCCAAACGCCCACGAGTGATTGAGGCGTCCTTCCAGGAATAATCACCCGCCGGGAAACCGCGCTCGCGCTACTCCCGTGGTTCAGGGACACACCGCCTGAATCGGACACGAATGCGCCGACGCCCACCTCTCAGCGGAATTCTGCAGCGTCCGCCGAAGGCCGCTGTGCGGTACTCAATGAACCGCCTCAACGCTCAACCAGGTTCAAGCGCCATGGCACCAGGTGCGGTTTTGGTGGCGTGCATTTTACATGGACGGCGCTCAATTCCAAAATCCCTTAGAGGAATCAGGCGCTTCCCTGCGTGCCGGGGACAAGTCAACGGCGGCCGGCGGTCTTGCCCGGCATCAGCATATCCAGCGCTTCCAGAAACTGGTCGTTGGCGGTGTTGATCACCGGCTCCAACACCTCCTCGGTCAGCCCGGTGATTTCCCAGGCCATCGGATCGATGACCGGGAGACACTCCGGAATCTGGCGGCCGGGCTCGATGCGGTTGGCGACGAAATTGCCGATATGCAGCAGGGCCGCGTCCAGGCTGTGCTGACCGGCCCGAGCCGGCTCGTGGTGAAACGCCACCATCTCCCTGAGACCCGCGGGCAAGTTCCAGCTCTCCAACAGGGCCGCCCCCACGTCGCAGTGGGTAAAGCCGAACACCTCCTGCTCCGCCCGGTACATGCCGTCGTCGGTTTCCGCAGCCTGCATCAGCGCCTGCTTGGCCAACTCCGGTTGCATCTGGTACAGCAGGAGTTGCCCCACGTCGTGCACCACGCCCGCCACCAGCATGCGCTCGCCATGCAGGACACCCTTGAGCTTTGACAACTGCCGGGCGGCGAGGCCGCAGTACAGGCTGTGGTGCCAGAAACTGGTCAGATCTACCAGGCGGGTGGAAATATTCTTGAAGGCGCGCAGTATGACCGTGGAAAGAATGAGATCGCGCAACGCGCTATTGCCGAGCAGGGTTACCGCGTAGGAAATCCGGTCGATACGCCCCGAGGGGCTGTAAAAGGGGCTATTGGCCATGCGCAGCAGCCGCACGCTGAGCCCTGTGTCGGTTTCGATGACGCGGGCCAGGGTTGCGGCATCGCTGCTGGGATCGTCCAGCAGTTCCTGGGCCCGGTAATAGATTTCGGGCAAGGAGATCAGATCCTGAGCTTGCTTGATCAGCTTTTGGAGGTCCATATCCACGCGTTCCTCATGTAGGGTGGGAGAGTTCAATTGCGCGCCTCGAGACGGGTATGGGAGGCTAGCCAGTCCTTCCATTCTCCGAACAGCGCTGCGTCGCAGGCGGCCACTGCCGACCGGGGCTGCAGATCAGCCTGGAACAGTGGTTCGCCGGACAGTGTTTCGGCCAGACCGCCCGCTTCCTTGAGGATCAGCGCGCCGGCGGCGTAATCCCAAAGCTTCTGGCGCCCGTGCAGATAGATGTGGTAGCGGCTGGCGGCGAGCCAGCACCATTCCAGCGCCACCGAGCCGAAGTTGCGTTGCGAACTGTAGGGAGGACGCACGGCCAATTCCGCGCTCAACGCCCCCAGGCGCTTGAAATCCACCACGGCCAGCGCCCGCCGCAGTGCCAGACCGGCCGGCCGACAGCGCAGCCGCTTCCCGTTCAGCCAGGCTCCCTCTCCGCTTTGCGCCGTGAAGCATTCATCCCGCAAAGGGTCGTAAATCAGCCCTAGCGCCGGTTGGCGCTGGATCAGCAAAGCCAGGGAAACGCCGAAAAACGGCACGCCGGCCGCAAAGTTGCTGGTGCCGTCCAGAGGATCCAGACACCAAAGCCCCTGATCCCCGTCCTGAATCAGCTGGCGCTGTTCGTCCTCCGTCATCTCCTCGCCGAGCAAGCGGTGCCGCGGTTCCAGGGCACTGAGTTCCGCGCCGAGCCGCTGCTGCATGGCCAGATCGGCTTCGGTCACGATACTGCCATCGGTCTTGAAATGGCGTTCCGCGGTCTGAAAGCGGGGAAGCAATTCCTCGCGGGCTGCGGTTTTCACTAGGCGGGTTAGCGCGTCGAGCATCGGCAGGTAAACAGCCTGGACGGATGATGTTTTAGTGTAAGCCATATACCGCGAAGGCAGAAGCGCGCCGCCCCGAACCAGGGCCTCGTTTTCAGGCTGAAAACCGCCACTGCGGCCCGGCGAGGGCTAAAATGAGGGTTACACCGACCTGACACATGACCTTCTAGATGCAGACCCCATGATCCGCAATGCAGCCGTCGAAGACCTGGACGCGCTGGTGGCCATCGAGAACCGCTGTTTCGAGAGCGACCGCATTTCCCGCCGCAATTTTCGCTACCTGCTGACCAAGGCCAATGCCGCGACCTTCCTGGACGAAGTCCAAGGTACCGTGCGCGGTTATGCCATGCTCCTGTTTCATGCCGGCACCTCCCTGGCGCGCCTCTATTCCTATGCGGTCGACCCGCCGTTCCGGCGGCAAGGTCTGGGCGAGGAACTGGTGCGGGCCGCCGAACAGCTCGCGCTGGCACACGACTGCGTGAGCCTGCGGTTGGAGGTCAGACGGGACAACCAGGCCTCCCTCCGGCTGTTCGAGAAGTCCGGCTACCGCTACCTGGAGATGGTCCCTGACTACTACGAGGACCACGCCGACGCCCTGCGCTTCGAAAAGATGCTGGCGCCGCACCTGCAGCAGGAACTGGCGCGCGTTCCTTATTACCAGCAAACCCTGGATTTCACCTGCGGCCCTGCCACGCTGATGATGGCCATGAAAGCCTTGCGCCCGGAACTGGAGTTGGACCGCAAGCTGGAACTGCGCATCTGGCGCGAATCCACCACCGTGTTCATGACCTCCGGTCACGGCGGCTGCGGCCCCTACGGCCTGGCCCTGTCCGCCTTCAAGCGGAACTTCGATGTGGAAGTCTTCGTCAACGATGACGGCGCCCTGTTCATCAATTCGGTCCGCGACCCTGAGAAGCGCGTGGTCATCAGCCTGGTGCAGGAGGATTTCGTGGAAGAACTCAAGGGGCTGCCGGTCAAGCTTGTGTATGGGGCTCTCAACATCTCGGACCTGCAAGCCAAGATGGAGGAGGGCGGCATCCCACTGGTGCTGATCAGCTCCTACCGGATGTATCAGGAGAAATTTCCGCACTGGGTGGTAATTACCGGCTACGACGAGCGCTATGTCTACGTGCATGATCCCTATGTGGACAGCAGCGCCGGCAAGACCCTGACCGACTGCATCTGCCTGCCCATCCTCAAGCAGGATTTCCAGCGCATGGCCCGCTATGGCAAGACCGGCCAGAAGGCCGTCGTCATCATCCGCGCCAGACCGACCCCAAGCACATCCCGTCACTGAACCCGCTCATGGCCAACCATATCGTCGTCGTCGAAAGCCTTAAGGACTGGCAGGCCGATTTTCCACCGGTGCAGGTGGTCACGGCCCGCGACTACCTGTCGCAGGCAGAGTACCTGAAAACCAGGGACACACGCGTCATCAACCTGTGTCGCAGTTACACCTACCTGAGCACCGGCTATTTCTGCTCGCTGTTGGCAGAGCCGCGCAGCCATAAGGTGATTCCCAGCGTCAAGACCATCACCAACCTCAGCAGCAAGTCCATCTACAGTCTCAACATCGAGGACCTCGAAGGCCTGATCCAGAAAAGCCTCAAGAGCCATGCGGCAGGACCCGAGCAGAATTTCGAGCTGCCCATCTTCTTCGGACGCTGTGAGCATCCGGAAATGCAGGAATTGGCGCGCCAGCTGTTCGACCTGTTCCGCTGTCCGCTGCTCAAGGTCGAGTTCGGCTTCGAGGGTAAATGGCACGTGGAGCGGGTCAAGCCCATGCATCTCAATGGTTGGGTCAAGGGCGAGCGCAAAGCGTTCTTTATCGAGGCCTTTTCCGGCTACATCAGCAAGCCCTGGCGCACGCCGCGCGCGCGCAACGCGGCCCGTTACGACCTTGCGCTCCTCCACAACCCCAGGGAGGCCATGCCGCCCTCCAACCGTGGGGCGCTGCAGAAGTTCGTCCGCGCCGGGAAGCGGTTGGGCATCAACGTGGAACTGATCGAGAAAAAGGACTACGTGCGCCTGGCCGAATACGATGGCCTGTTCATCCGCGAGACCACCAATATCGACCACTATACCTACCGCTTCGCCAAGAAAGCGCAGATCGAAGGCATGGCGGTCATCGACGACCCGGACTCCATTCTGAAATGCACCAACAAGGTCTATCTCGCAGAACTATTGACCGCGCATCAGATTCCGGCCCCCCGCACCACGATTCTGCACAAGGGCGGCAAGCTGGCACCGCCGCGCGAACTGGGCTTTCCCCTGGTGCTGAAGATCCCCGACGGATCCTTCTCCCGCGGAGTGGTGAAAGCCAAGGACGCCAGCGAATTCAAATTGCACGCCGAAAACCTGTTCCGCGAATCGGACCTGATCCTTGCCCAGGAATTCCTCTTTACTGCGTTCGACTGGCGCATCGGCATACTCAACGGCCAGCCACTGTTCGCCTGCCAATATTTCATGTCGCGCAAGCACTGGCAGGTGGTGAAGCATTCCGCTTCGGGCAAGACCATCGAAGGCGGCTTCAAGACCTGGCGGGTCGAAGACGTTCCGGCGCCCGTGGTCGAAGTGGCCGTCAGCCTCGCGCGCCTGATTGGCGATGGGCTCTACGGAGTCGACCTGAAACAGAATGAGCGCGGTGTCTATGTCATCGAAATCAACGACAACCCCAACATCGACGCTGGCATCGAGGATGAGGTGCTGGGCGATAAACTCTACGAGGCGGTCATGGGAGAGTTTCTAAGGCGCATGACCGCCTGAGGATCAGATCAGCGGCCCGCCGGCGGCTCACAGGCTCTTCAGGTTCCGCAGAAAATAGGGCATCTCGATACCCATTTGGATTTCCAGCGCCTTGGCTCTGGGCAGGAGCATGACAGGGTCCGGCTTGGGCAGTTCCCTGCCAAGCCCCAGACCGATCACATTGCCCTTGTTGGGCACCGGCAGGCGATAGGCCTTGCCCGGAAAACAGTGCTTCAACAGGTCGGTGGATTGCCGCAGGCTGGCATTGTGCGAACCCCACAGATTGATGGACACCACGCCGGTCGGACGCAGCAGGCGAGCACAGGCGGAAAAGAACTCCTCGGCGTTGACGGATGAGTCCATCCCCTGATGGTCATAGGCATCCACTAGGATCAAGTCGTAGGCCGCTTCTAGCACCCGCGCCAGGGATTCCGTGTGCTCCACCGCCTCCGCCACTTCAATGCTCAGGCGCGCATCGCGGGGCAGGCCGAAATAAGTCCTGGCAATGTCGACCACACCGGGTCGGCGTTCCACCGCATCCACAGAGCACTGGTCGAACTGCGAGATCAGAAATCGCGCGAGAGAGCCTCCGCCCAAGCCGAGCAGCAAGACCCGATGCGGCACGGGCACAAATATCAGGGCCGCGAGCATGGCACGGACATAGGCGAGTTCCAGACGCTCCGGATTGTCCAGGGCCATGGCGCTCTGACGCGGCGAGGTGCCGAAGTGCAATGACCGCACGCCGAAGGCATCCACCACTTCCAGAACACCCTCGGCATCGCGCTCACTGAACACCAGGGCGCCGCCATGACGCCGTGCAGCTCCTGCAACATACTGATTTTTCTGCATCCAGCTCGATTCTGAGGGGTTTCGCCTAGTCATTGGGTGAAATGCCTCCAAATGCGCCGCCGCAATCAGTCGGGTAGATTCTACTCATATGAAATCTATATAAGTTTTTGCATGGCACGCAACTTGGATCATAGTCAGTGCATAACCTCTTCGACTGGAGTACTAGGGTCCGGCATTACAGCATCATTCCCACATCCGCTACACAAAACCTCCCTCACTTTCTGCTCTATCTGTCCCATCCCCTCCGGCCCTAGTCATTTTTTCAACGCGCCAGGCGCGCCCTAAAAGGCGGCGCTGTGGCCTTCCCGATAGGTCCTCACCACCTTGACGAAGGCCAGCATGTCGTACACGGCATGAATTACAATAGGAATCAACAGGTTCCTTTCACCGCCGAAATCCATCGCCAAGCCCAGATAAAGCCCGGTCAGCCCCGCCAGCAAGGCGTACACGGGCGTAATCCAGTGAGCAACAGCGAACAGCAGGTTGCTGAAGATCAAACCTGCCTCCCAACCCCAGGAAGACTCGATGAGCGGCTGCAACACGCCGCGGAACAGGATCTCCTCCGTCACCCCCGCCAGCAGACCCAGGTAGGTCATATCCCGCAAACTGCAGGCGTCTAGCAGCGGCCCCATCTTCTCCAGCAGGAAATGCCGGATCCGGCGGAGTTCGGGCAGAGGCAGCCAGTAACAGACCTGAAACGCCAAAAACAAAGGCACGGTGGCACACAGACCAATCAGCAGGCCCCGAAAATCCATCACCAGATGCGCCAACGGGTCGATATCCGCCAGCCAGGCAAGCACATAAGCGGCTACCACCAGCCCGCCCTGAAAGACCGTGGCCACCTTGAGGAAATCGCCGCGCTTCAACAGTTTTTGGGAATCAAACATGGCTCACGAACTTTTGAAAATCGGGCCCCGCGCCAACAGCACAAGATAGGTTGCCGCCGAAAGGGCCATCGAGAACAGATAGGGCGTCTCCAGGCTCAAGGCATAGCGCCCCAGATGCCAGGCGGTGACGCCGGCGATCAATGCACCCGTGGCGCAGACCGAATCACCGACGCGGGTCGTGAGGGCAAACAACACCACCACGAAAACACCCGCGCCGCCAAATGCGGAGGCCTGCTCGACCAGTTCGTGCACCCCTTCGCTGACCAAGGCCAGGGAATAGGCCACCAGGCCGAACAACACCACGCAGTACCGTGCAATCCGCACTTTGCCCGCTTCCGAAACATCCCGG
The DNA here is from genome assembly GCF_000934725.1 of Methyloterricola oryzae. Classification (NCBI taxonomy): domain Bacteria; kingdom Pseudomonadati; phylum Pseudomonadota; class Gammaproteobacteria; order Methylococcales; family Methylococcaceae; genus Methyloterricola; species Methyloterricola oryzae. The sequence continues at coordinate 10,566 of NZ_JYNS01000013.1, read as the reverse complement.
GCGAGGGGCAGCACAACGTTATGGGACACGAGCGCGGAGGCCGCCAGCAGAGCGCTGTCCACGGTGGACAAGATCGCCGAGATCAAGGCGCCCGCAAACAGGATATACAAGTCGCTGCCCAGATGCTTTTGCGCCAGCAGTGGCAGTATCTGCTCCGGTTCCTGCAACTCGGGCATCATTTGAAACCCGACCAGGCCCAAGGCCACGGGAATCAATCCAACCAGCAGGTAAACGGCGCCCCCCGCCACGCTGGACAGGCTCGCCACCTGAGGTGACCGGCTCGCCACGATGCGCGCCACTAGTTCCTGCGCGAACAGGGAGCCGGTTACGGGTATGGCCCAGGCCTCCAGTACCTCCATAAGGCTGCGCCCATTGCCTTCCAGGGGGTTCAGCCGCGCGGGCTCAAGCGCCGCAAACGCGGCGGATACGCCCCCCTGTGCCTGCATCACCACGACAAACAGGACCACCAGCCCCAGGATCAGGGCTACGCCTTGCACCAGATCCGTCACCACGTCCGCCAGCAGGCCACCATAGACGGTGTATACGATGACCACACCGGCCGCCAGCGTAATCGCCGCGTCCACCTGGAACTGGGACGAGGCCGAAATGATCTGGCCGAAGGCACGGATCTGCGCCCCGGCCCACATGATCGACGTGGGGGCCACCATCAGCACGACCAGCTTTTCGACGCGCGGCGAATAACGCAGCCGGAACAAGTCCGCCAGCGTAGTGAGGCGCATGCGCCACAGGGGAACGGCGAACAACACTCCCATCAGCAGCAGACAGGCCGCATACCCGAACGGGTCGGCCGAGCCACCTGACAAACCGGTACGATACACGGCGCCGGCAGCGCCGATGCAGGTCTCCGCCCCGAACCAGGTGGCAAACACGGTGAAAGTACCCAGCCCCAGGCCGAGACGGCGACCCGCGAGCAGGTAATCGTCCTCCGACGCGATGCGCTTGGAGACCAGCACCCCGACCAGCAGTTGCAACAGGATATAGGCAAAGATGCCGATCAGGGTGGTATTCATGCCGATAGCGTTCGCCCGCAAGTCCACAGGATTGCCGGCGAATCCCTCAGGAGTCTAGGAGGGGGTCTCCTGCCTGGCGCTCAGGTGCTCCGGATAAACGGTCTCGCCGAATTTGCGCGCCAAGGCAATCAGAAACACATCCATGGTGCCGTGATACGAGATGATGAAGCGGGCAAAGAACCTGAAAAGCGGGCTGTAGATCTGATCGTTCTCCGTGATGGTAACCACGGTACCCTCTCGCTCTGGCCGCAGTTCATACACCCAGGTGCTGTTGATGGGCAATTTGTCGCCCACCAACCGGGTGGCCATGCGACGCGGCGGGTCGCTCTCGGTCATGGCGAACTGCACGCGGATATTGCGGGCACACACTTCGAACCAACTGGGATGCCCTGCCACTTCAGGACCCGGCTCCACTGCGCTCAGACCGGGACGCCAATCGGGATGGCACGCAAAATCTGTGATGGTCGACCAGACCTCCTCAGGGCTCGCACGCAGGCGGATGCGGCTTGAAGCCACATGGGTCTTGGGCAGGCGGGATCCGACCACGGCAGCGGCGCCGATCATCACCAGCACCATGCCAATGAACAGGGTCAGCGTCATGACAGCCCAGCCGCCGCCTGCGTCTCCCAGGCCTTGAAAGGGTGCTGCGCAAGTGAGGTGTTGTAGTAGCGTACATCCTCGGTCACTTCCTGGCCCAGCCAGGACGGTCGCTCGAATGGCTCATCCGGATGCTCCAGTTCGATCTCCGCCACCGTCAATCCAGCATTTTCGCCTTCGAACTCGTCGATCTCCCAGGTATGCCCGCCGACCTGCACGATATGCCGTACCTTCTCAATCAAGGGTTTGCGGCTGAGGGTATCCAGCATCAGGCAGGCATCCGCCAAAGGAATCTCGTACTCAAATTCCTGGCGCTGCGCGCCGATGGTCACGCTCTTGATGTTCAGCCAGGCCTGCTCGCCGCAGGTACGAACCCGGATGGAGCAATCCTTTTCATGGTTCAGATAGCCTTGGCGCAAGCGCTCGGAGCGCTGAACCTCTCGGCGCCAGGCATCGCTTCCAAGCAGAAATTTTCGTTCAACTTCAAGGGCCATGAAAGCATTATACGGTCAATAGCGTCGCTGTCGCAGCCAGCGGCGCAGTTTCTTTTCGTTGTACAGCAACAGAAAGATGGTCACATAGGCCATCGCCGGGACAAATTTGCCATGATAGGCCGCGCCAACCGTGGCCAACATGCAGAACAGGGCGATCATTTCCTTGACCACGGCCATTTTCCGATCGTGCTGAGTCATCGTGATGCAAGCTCCGACAAGGTTTGTTGAACAACCCTGTCTTAGAGGCGATCCGCGCCTCAGGGTTCCTCGCGCATAGCGCCGGGCTCCAGCGCCCAATCCTCCCAGTAAGGCGTGGGGTGGAAACGCTCGTGGAGGAAGTCGACAAAAGTACGGACCTTCGCAGACAGGTGTTTGCGATGGGGGTAGACCGCGTGAATTTCCAGGGGCGAGGGGATAAAGTTGGTGAGAACCGCCTGCAGCCGACCCTTGCGCAGGTCCTGCCCCACCATGTAGGTAGGCAGCAACACCAGGCCCAGCCCGCTGATCGCCGCGATGCGCAGGGCGTCAGCCACGTTCGCCTCCATGGTGCCGGCCACCTTCACCACCGTCGTCTTGCCGGTCTCCGATTCCAGAAACTGCCACTGATCCCTTGGCGGCATGCTGGAGTTGACCAGGCAGTTGTGCAGTTTCAGGTCGTTGGGCGTCTCGGGGACGCTGCGGTTCTTGAAATAGCTGGGCGCACCGCACACGACCCGCTGGGAACCGCCGAGCTTGCGGGCGATCAGGCTGGAGTCGTGCAGATCGTCCAGGTGTATGGCGAGATCGAAGCCCTCCTCGATCAGATCCACATAGCCGGACTGCAACACCAGCTCCACGTTCACGTCCGGATAGACCTGGTTGTAGGCCGCGATGGCGGGTGCCAGATGGTAGGCGCCGAAGAAGGGCGCCGCATTCACTTTCAAGGTCCCGCGAGGTTCCGTCTGCAGACGGGTCACCGCAAGCTCTGTTTCCTCGATGTCGTCAAGGATCTGCAGACACCGCTCCAGGTACACCACCCCAACTTCGGTCAGGCTCAGATTGCGGGTGGTCCGGTTGAGCAGGCGTATGCCCAGACTGTTCTCCAACTGCATGACGTGCTTGGTCGCCATGGCGCGGGACAAGTCGAGTTCCTTGGCGGCCGCGGCAAAACTGCCCGCCTTGGCCACCTTGGTGAATACGATCATGCTGGTCAGTTTGTCCATGGAGGCAGGTCCCCAACTATTTTAATTATTGAAATAATCAACGAGCTTCCAACACATTCTACGTCATTTCTTTCCATCAGCTAAGCAAGCCGTTCATGCGCCGGGTCCCTTCCCGACGGTCTCTTGCGTGTAGAAATGGTGCCGCGGAGCAGGCGAGGTGGCATCGCGCCGATCCATCAGCAAGCGCTAATTGTCCTGACCTTGATTTGGATCAAACTGCCGCGCCTGCCCGATCACTATACTGTGCCCAAGTCTTTCGGGAACTCCTTCCATCCAGGATGTCCCAAAACGGTTTTCTTAATCCTCTGGGATGGTGTGTGACGATAGCGCTCGACCTCGTAGGTGTGAGACTGCTAACGACCCTCCGATCTGCCCTTGCCGGCGTCACCGCCCGCAGGTTCAGTCGGAGGGATTTTTTTGCCCGCTCTGCTGCGACCGATGCCACCGACTCAGCCATGTCTGTAGCCTGCCCGCCTGGCACGGCCTAAAGGCCATACATCGACTTCTCGTGTAAGCCCGGGACGGGTAACCCCTCATCGAGGGTAAGCTTCAAGCTCAGCACCCTGCCGCCATCTGCCGTCCCTGGCGGACTCACATCACGCAGTGCCGCCGGCGGGCCGGTTGAGGAGATAATAGACCACGGGCACGACAAGCAAAGAAAAGGCCGTGGAAGCGAAGATGCCGAAGATAAAACTCCAGGCCAGACCCGCGAAGATGGGGTCCAGGGTAATGACGAAGGAACCGAACATGGCGGCCCCCGCCGTCAGGAAAATTGGCCGAAGGCGCGTAGCCCCGGCCTCAATGAGCGCCTCCACCAGTTCCTTGCCATCCTCGCGCAGTCGCTCGATGAAATCGATGAGGATGATGGAGTTGCGCACCACGATGCCGGCCAGGGCAATCATGCCGATCATGCCGGTCGCGGTAAACAGGATGGGATTGGCGTAGCCGGCCACGTCCGTGGTAAACAGGTTTAGGAACCAGAAGCCCGGCATGATGCCGATGATGGTGAGCGGTATCGCCACCATGATCACCAGAGGAATCCCCAGCGAACCAGTCTGCGCCACCAGCAATACGTAAATCATCAGCAGGGCCGCGCCGAAAGCCAGCCCCAGGTCGCGAAACACGTCGACGGTGATCTTCCACTCCCCTTCCCCGGCCAAATCCACTGAGTAACCCTTGGGCAGGGGCTTTGCCTCCTCGATATCCCAGTAGTCGAACACCGCTTCCACGGGGCTGCGACCTGCCATCTCCGCGGTCACGTAATTCAAACGCTTCAGGTTTTTATGGTAGATGGCGCGGTCCACGTGCTCATCCCGGACGCTCCCGAGTTCGCCGAGGGGAATCAGCACACCATCGGCACCTCGTACCCGCAGCGCCAACAAATCTTCGGTCGCTGACCTTTGCGCACGCGAGAGGCGCACCGTGATTTCCAGCGGAAAGCGTTCCGAAGGCGCATGGACGACACCCCCCATGCCGCCGCCCAAGGCAATGTTCAGGGTTTCGGTCACATCCTTGACGCTCACGCCGTGCAAGGCCGCCTTGGCACGGTCCAAGGTGAACCGGACCTTGTCCTGCGGCTCGTCCACCAGGTCGTCCACATCCACCACACCGTCGATCTTCTCGAAATCCGCCTTCACCCCTTCGGTGACCGTGGCCAGATGGTTGTAATCGGCATCCAGCGGCCCGTAGACCTCGGCAACAAAGGTCGAAAGCACCGGCGGTCCCGGCGGCGTCTCGACGATCTTGACCTTGGCGCCGAAGCGCTTGGCGATGCGATCCACATCGGGACGGATACGCAGGGCAATCTGGTGGGACTGTTGCTCGCGTTTCTCCTTGGGGAGCAGGCTGATGCGTATCTCGCCCAGGTGCCCGCCGGAACGCAGATAGTAATGCCGCACCATGCCGTTGAAATCCATGGGCGAGGCCAGGCCCACGTAGGCTTCAAAATCCGTGACCTCGTTGACCGTTGCCAGGTATTCTCCCAGGGCGCGCGCCACGCCATCGGTCTCTTCCAGAGTGGTGCCGCGGGGCATGTCGATCACCAGCTGCAGCTCGTTCTTGTTGTCGAAGGGGAGCAGCTTGAGCGGCACCGCGCGGGTCACCGCCAGCATGGCCGAGGCGGCGAAGGCGATGACCATGCCCCACAGGAACAGCTTGGCGCGGCCGGGCTTGCGGATCAGCCCGCCCAAGGACCAGTCGTACAATTTGTAGGCCCAGTTCGACTTCAGGTCGAAAGGCTCGTCACCGTGCTTGCCATATTCGCTCTTGAGCAGGTAGTAACTGGCCCACGGGGTGACCGTAAACGCCACCAGCAGGGACATAAGCATGGCGATGGGCACGTTGAAAGCCATGGGCGCCATGTAAGGCCCCATCATGCCGGTGATGTAGAACAGCGGCAGGAACGACACGATGACGGTGAACGTCGCGAAGATGGTGGGCGGCCGCACCTCATCCACGGCAGTCAGGGCTGCTTCCAGGGGCGGTTCCTTGCGCAACTGGAAGTGACGGAAGATATTCTCCACGTCCACGATGGGATCATCCACCAGCAATCCCAGGGAAAGGATCAGGGCAAACAGGGTGACGCGATTGATGGTGTAGCCGAACATCAGGTCGAACAGCAGGGTCACGCCCAGGGTCATGGGCACCGCCAGGGCCACAATGAAGGACTCTTTCGGGCCCAGCGCCAGCGCCAGCAGCACGATGATGGTGGCGATGGCGATGAACAGATGCTTCACCAGTTCATTCACCTTGTGGTTGGCCGTCTCGCCATAATCCCGCGTGACCGTCACCGTGACGTCTTCGGGAATCAGCTCGCCGTACAGCCCCTCAACGGTACCTATGGCATCCTCGGCCACCGCCACCGCGTTGGCGCCCTTGCGCTTGGCCACCGCCAGGGTCACCGCTTGACGTTCGTCTCCAAGCGTAGCTGGCGAACTCTCCCCAACATGCTTACTGTCCTTTGCCGCGGGTCCAAAGCCGATGCGCGTATAGGTCTCGGCCTCGGCGGGTCCATCGCGCAGCTCGGCCACATCGCGCAGGTACACGGGCCATCCTCCGGGCGCCTTCAGCACCGTCCCAGCGACGTCGTCGGCAGACTGGAAATTGGGACCGGCATCGAACTGCACCACCCGGTTGGCCGAATCGAAGCGCCCCGCCTGCAGGCTGACATTGGCGGCCGCCAGGGATTGCATGAGTTCCAGGAGGCTCATGCCATGAGCCGCCAACCGCGCGGCGTCAGGATAGATGCTGATGCGACGCGGCTGCCCCCCGTAGACCGTGATCTTGCCGGTGTCCTCGACAACGCCCAGCTTGTCCCGCAATTCGTCGGCCAGCCGGCGGAGGGCCGGAGCGTCGTAGACGGGGTTGTCCGAGGACAGGGTCAGGGTGACGATGGGGACATCGTCGATCTCCACCGGCTTGACCACCCAGTCTTTGACCACCGGCGGGATGATGTCCTGGTTCGACATCAGCTTGTTCCAGACTTTGACCAGGCTGTCCTCGCGGTCTTCGCCCACGTAGAAGCGCACCGTCACCAGGGCCTCGCCCTCGCGGGACGCCGAATAGACATATTCCACCCCGTCCACCTCGCGCAGGCGCGACTCCAGCGGCGTGGCCACCAGCTTTTCCACCTCCTCGGCCGAGGCGCCCGGCGCGCGCACCAGCACATCGGCGACCGGGACTACGATCTGCGGCTCTTCCTCGCGTGGTGTCAGCAACAGAGCGGCCAGTCCCGCCAGAAGCGAGGCAATGAGCAGCAGCAGGGAAAGTTTGGAGGTAATGAAGACGCGGACGATCTCCGCGGTGAAGCCGCGTTTTACCGGTTCGGTCGTCATCTCAGGCTCCCTTCAGGCCGATCCGTTGCTCAAGCGTGTCACGCGTCCTGCTCATCGGCCAGCCCCCACCAGCACCTGATCGCCCTCCTTGAGGCCGGAGAGCACCTCCGCCATGCCGTCATTCAGCTTACCGATGCGAACCTGCCGCAAGCGGGGCTGGCCATCCACCAGCAGGCGCACGCTTTCCAACTGGCCGCTGCGGGAAATGGCGGCGATAGGAACCAGCAAGGCACTCCGGCGCTGGCAGGCCTGTTCTAGCCAGACGAAGGCGCCGGGTTGAGCCTGTGCCGGACCTTCCAGCCCGGCTTTGACCAGCACCGTGCGACTGGCCTCATCCACCGCCGGCGCCACCTCCTCGACATTGACGGGAACGCGCTGCTCGCCGACCCGGGCGACTAGCGTTTGCCCGACTGCAACGGAATCGGCGCAGCTTGCCGGAATAGCTGCTTCCACACGAAGCTTCTGATTTGACTGCAGGGTCAGCACAGGCGTACCCGGCAGGGCCATATCGCCGGGCTCCCGCTGACGTGTTACGACAGCTCCGTCGAAGGGCGCGCGCAATACGGTCTCGGCCGCCAGGGACTGGGCCGCGCCGATCCCGGCGCGCGCTTCCGCCACCTGCGCCTCAGCGGTGCGCGCGGCCGCCTGAGCCGCCTCCAGAGACTGTTGGGTGGCAGCTTCCTTGTCGAACAAGCTGCGAACTCGCCGCGCTTCCGCGCCGGCACGGACGGCCTGCGCCTCGGCCGCCACTAAAGCCGAACGCGCCTGCGCCAGCCGCGACTGCAGTTCCCTCTCATCCAGCGTGACGAGCACCTGGCCCGTCTTAACCACATCGCCGGCATGAACCTTGACCTCCATAATCCGTGCCGCAACCTTTGGAGCCAGTTGGGCCGTGATGCGGGCGCTCAGGGTGCCCGGCCAGGCCATGATCTCATCCACGTCCTGGCGGACCACCTTCGCCTTTCCAGCGCCGGCCGGCAGGGCCGCGCGCTCGGCAGCCTGGACGGTCCCGGGCGGTGTCTTGGAGGAAAAGCCGCCCTGCATCCACACCAGGAGCAGGATCAGTCCCGCAATCGAACCCAGGGCATAGAACATCTGCGTGTTGGAGTGCTGTTCCGAGCTCATGTTTCTACTTCCAGAATCCTGTGGCTTTCTTCAAGTTGGCTTGCGCCACCTGTACGTCGAAGCCGGCCGTGATGTCACGCATCTGCGCCTGTCCGCGGTCCGCCTCTGCTTCAAGATAGCGTGTGACAGTGGCCGCGCCGCCCCTATATTGCTCGTGCACCAGACCGAAAGCAGCCAGGGCAGCGGAGGTCGCGGCCTCCGCCACCTGCTTGCGCTCCTGCGCCTCCTGCAGACTGGCCTGGGCCCTCTGGATTTCGTCCTCTATTTCCAGGCGTGTCTTCTCCCGGATGGCTTCCGCCTCGGCCAGCTTGCGGCGCGCGCCCTCGACCCGCGCCGAGGTGACGCCGCCGCTGAACAGATCCACTTCCGCATTGATGCCCATGGTCAGGTTGTCCTTGTTGAAGTTGAATTCCGGCGAACGCTCGTTGAGACCATACGCAGCGTAGGCATTGACCCGGGGCAGATGGCCGCCCATCTCGGCCCGCAGTTCCTTTTCGCGCATCTCCACCTGACGCGCCGCCGCCTGCATCTCGGGCCTCTGCGCCAAAGCCTGGGTGAGGAGCGCGTCGAGGCCGTCAGCGGCGGGTTGTTTCGCATCTGGCGGGGCCTCGCGCAGTTCCAAGGGTTCGCCGGCCCCCATGCCAAGCAGGGTCTTCAGGCCCGACCGGGTCAGCACCACGGCATTGCGCGCCCTCAGCTCCGCCTCCCTAGCCTGTGCCATGCGGACCTCCAGGGAGAGTACGTCGGAGCGCAACAAAGCGCCCTCGCGGTGCATCAGTTTGGCGTGTTCAAGTTCGCTACTCACCGCTTCGATGGACTGGCGCGCGACCTCCACGTGGCGGGGCGCCGCCAACACCGCATAGTAGGCCGAGGTCACGGAGGCGGAGAGCTGATTGCGCAGCGCCGAACGCTGTAACTCGGCCGCCTCGACGCCCAGTTCGGCAGCCTTCTTGCGGTAGTAATCCTGCCCGCCCCGAAACAAGGAGATGCTGCCCACCAGCTCCGGCCGGAAATTTTCCACGAAGCCCGGATTGTTGATGTCCTGGAAGTGGCCGTTGTTGAACCGCCTTTGCGACACGATGGCGGAGAATGCCATGGCGGGGTCATTGGAATAGCTATAGCCCATGCGGCCGGTGAGCCTGGGATAAAATGCCGCCAGAGCCTCGGCCACCTGCGCCTGTGCCTGCCCGATGCGCTCGGCCGCGGCCTGGATATCGGGATTGTGCGCGTAGGCCAGTTCGAGAAGCTGGTCGAGTCCGAGCGCCTGGGATCGCGCTGCGGCAGGCCTTGGGCTCGCAACCGGCGCGGCCTTGGGCGCTGCCTCCACCTGGCAGGCCATGCCGCTCAGCAGCAGGAGCATCACGCCTCGTGCTCCCCGCCGCCAGTGAACTCCGACGTTCGAGAAAGTCATTTTTTCGGCTCGTCTTCGTTTTCGATGGATGCCATCGTGCATCGTCAAATTATCGTCCTTGCCCAAACGGCTTCGGGCTTGCCGCCCTCGACCCGTTTCAGCTTCTTGCGATAGCGCGCTTAGCGCAGCGCGGAAATCGTGCGTCATGCCAGCGTATTAAGAGGCCTACGGCAGCGTAGGCGTATCGCTCAAGCACGCTGCCGTTCAATGAGCCCGGGGGGCCTTTTACTTTTTCAGGCGCATGATGCCCATGGCCTTGAGGGTGAGGCGCTCGTAGGTGGGCTCGCTGATGCCCTTGCGCACCTTGCGCATGAAGTACTTCTCGTAGGCGATCTTCGCCAGGTGCACCCAGCGGCCCCGCGACGCCCACTGCACATTGCGCGGCGGAATCTGCGGCATCGCCAAAAACGCCACCCCGGTGTCACCGAAGTCCGCCAGGCACAGCGCGTTCCAGGTGCCCTTCTCGGTGGGCTCCTTGCCGTCCAGCTCCGCCCGGATGTTGTGCGCCGTCGCCGTCACCATGGATTCGATCATGTAACCGGTCTTCGGCACCCCCGTCGGCACCGGGGTCTGCTCCAGTGGCGGGATGGCGATGCACACGCCGATGGAGTAGATGTTCTTATAGGTCGGGTTGCGCTGGTGCTCGTCCACCAGGATGAAGCCGCGCGGGTTGGTCAGCTTGTCGATCCCGAACACCGCATCCACCCCTTTGAAGGCCGGCAGCATCATGCTGTGCTTGAAGGGCAGTTCGTGCTTTTTCTTTTCCTGTCCGTTCTCGTCGTACTCGGTGACGTACATCATCCCCGCCTCGACCTTGTCCACCTTGGCGTTGCAGATCCAGTCGATATGCTTGTTGCGCAACTCGCTCTCCAG